>MNJS01000002.1 GCA_001920395.1 Thaumarchaeota archaeon 13_1_20CM_2_39_20 | reverse complement strand
GAGTTTTAAGGAGTGAATATTTTTGGTAAGAGAGGGCGCCTCCGCGCTTGTCTCAAGGCCAAGTCTTCTCCATGTACCATAAGTGATGTCCAAGAGAGATACTTCTTCATGCCCAATGTATTGTAATGTCCATGCCACACGCGATGCCAGCGCGCCGAATGTATCGTCATACGCCACAACTGGTGTATCATCGTCAATTCCAAAGGATTGAGTGTATTGGAGGACTTTGTCAGGGCTATCATCTGCAAGCAAATTTGAAAGCGGAAAATTGATTGCTCCTGGTATGTGACCTTGCTTGTAATCTTCTTCTTTTCGTATGTCAAGAACCTTAACACTCTTGTCCCTAATTTCTGATCTCAGAGTATCTGCGTCAACTGTTATCCGTGTAGTTTTTTCTTTGCTCAAGCAGCACATCTCCTGATCTATGGTAGGGGCAACCATAACAGGCTTCAACACTTCCTTAACATCATTGAGCGATTTGATATTTGGTCCACCATTTCCATCAATAACTCTGTGTATCCAAGAATCCAGAGTCTCACTAGGTCTTTTTTCTGACTTAAAAATTTCAACTATTTTCAGAATTGTCGGAATTACTCTCTTGGCAGGAACTTTGGTGCATGTCAGGCCTAGCATTGCTTTCTCATCTGCTCGACCACCAAGCGACATGATATACAACGGATACATATCCTTACCTACTCTTCCTCCTCCACCATAGAATCCAATTGTAGCTATTTCATGCTGACCGCAAGAATTGGGACAGCCACTTATCTTTATGGTAGAATCTCTCAAGTCATCATCCTCATCAAGTTTAAGTTCAAGAAATTTTCTTTGGATTTCTTTTGCAAGTCTGTGGGAATTTGTTAACGCAAGGTTGCAAGATGTTGTACCAGAACAGCCAACTACTGAAGCCATGGTAAGAGAACCAGGATTTGCAAGACCTGCCTCTAGTAGTCTCGCATAAAGTCTTTGGAGATCTTCATCCCGCACCCATCTGAATACAATATCTTGAACAAATCCGTTTCTTATTCTTCTCTCTGCTGAAAATTCTTTTGCTAAGTCAGCTATGGTTCTAAGCTGATTTGCGGTCACGTCTCCTGATTCAAGAGTCAGAAATGCCACACTGAAGCCCGTCTGCTTTTGTTTTATAGTATTGGTTCTCAACCATCGTGAAAATCCTGGAGGAGGAGATGTCATCTCCGAACTTATTGAAACCTTTCTGAGAACCTCCGGAATTTTATCTAGTTCTAACTTTATCACAACGGACTGAGTGGCCCTTACGACTGCTCTTTCCTTTAGCACAATGTTTTGGAATTTTTCCCACCCAAGCTCATTTACAAGATATCTCATTCTGTTTCTTGCCATGTTTTCTCTGTTACCCATTCGATCATAGACTCTTATGACTGAGATTATTGTGTACAACAAGTCTTCTTCAGGAGTGAATTCTTCCAGAAGGTGACCAACAAATGATTGTGCGCCTAATCCACCGCCCAAAAATATCTTAAACCCGTTTTGTAATTTTCCATTTATCTCAACCTTGTGTGGTATCAATCCAATGTCTACTATTCTTGCCATGCCATGCTTTTCACAACAAGTGAAATTTAGTTTGAACTTTCTTGGAAGGGCTTGATTCATTGGGTTACGTAAGAGGAACCTCGCTGTTGCTATTGCATAAGGAGTAGGATCAAAAATCTCATCTGAACATACTCCCGCAAGTGGACTGCACATTACGTTTCTGACTGAATTTCCACATGCTTCTCTTGATGTCAATCCAACCTCGGTCAGTCCACGCATAACCTCCGAGACATCTTCCAGTGCTATCCAATGCAACTGGAAATTCTGCCTAGTGGATACATGCGCACTCCCTATTGAAAATGACTCACTTAGTTCGGCGATTTTTTCCAACTGTTCAGGATAAACTTCTCCAGCAGGGATCTTGACGCGTACCATGCTGTAATCGTCTGTCATCCTGCTGCCATACGCACCGTGCTGTAATCTAAAACGTCTAAAATCATCACGGTTGATCTTTCCTTGCCTGAATAACTTTACCATCTCAGCAAACTTTTCTGCTTCCTCTACCTTTGCCCAGTTTATCTTAGGTTTTGGGAAGTTATCTGGATTAGATTGACTAAGACTAGTCTTGCTCATTTATTCATAGCTACCTTGCGGAACGCATATAAATTTTATAATATGGGAATTTTAGCTAATTCGCTCATATTTTGGGCACAAATTTGCACACATAATTATCAGCAATCCACCAGGCACCCGCCAGCAAATCAGAAAAGAATAAAATGATGACCGCATGGAAAAAAATCGCATGACGGATAAAATTAAAATAGCAATCGTAGGCATGGGAAATGTCGCATCAACATTATTGAAAGGTTTGGAGTTTTACAAAAATTCAACGGAAGGATTGTGGCACCCAAAGCTTGGTGGACTTTCCTTAAATGACATCACGATAGTTGCGGTCTATGACATCGATTCATCTAAGGTTGGAGAAAAGATACGCCAAAATATACCAGATTACAAGACAGATTTTTCTGACCTCCTTATCCAGCCAGGAATATTAGAAGATATAGTGTCACCACATATTTCCCAGAACGGTCAGATAAAGTCAGTCAGCTATGATGAATTTGTGAATTCTCTTAAGAAGATAAAACCGGAATTTTTGATAAATCTAATTTCGTCTGGGATGGAAAAGAGTAGTGAAAAATATGCAAATGCCGCTCTGGAAGCTGGATGTTCTTTTTTTAATGCTACATCTGCCAAGACAGTAACTGAGCAAGCAAGAAAAGAATTTCACTCAAAAGGACTAATGATGCTAGGAGATGATCTGATGAGTCAGTTTGGCGGTACTGCTTTCCATCGTGGGATGATCGAATTTATGACAATTAGAGGAATAAAAATCCAAAAAGCCTATCAACTCGATGTTGGAGGAAATCAAGATACCAAGAACACTATGGTTGAAGAAATAAGGGAAAGAAAGCGACAAATCAAAACTGAGTCCATAGCCATAGAAGCCCCTCAACCTTTTATGTCAACGGCAGGAACGACCGAATATGCCGAGCAGCTTGGAGACTCCAGAGTGAGTTACTACTGGATGGAGGCCAAGGGTTTTCTTAATTCCATAGTAGAAATGGACCTCTCGCTTAGAACAAATGACAGTAGCAACGGTTGCAATGTAATCTTAGATTCAATAAGAGCTGCAAAAAGAGCTCTTTCCAAAAATGATCTTGCCAAAGCAGATATCATATCCTCATATGCTTTTAAGAATCCTCCAAAAAAGATGCACATAAGAGAATGTATCAAAGCATTTGAAGATGCCTTTCTAAATTGAGGAAACTATTAATGTACTAGATTAAGGATCTTTTTCATGCAAAAGGCTACACAAAAAGAAGTACCAAAAATTTTTGCAGATGTAAAAGAAATGGAAATCACCAGGGCCATAGCTAATGAATTTCATTCAGTCCTAGTCGATGGTGCAGATTCTGATGTCATAATCATAGGAGCAGGACCTGCAGGACTTACGGCAAGCAAAGAACTTGCAACTATGGGTTTTAAGACTCTAGTCATAGAACAAAACAACTACTTGGGAGGAGGTTATTGGCTGGGCGGATACATGATGAATCCAGTTACTGTCCGTGAACCAGCACAAAAAATTTGGGACGAGTTAGGAATTCCATACAAGAAGGTATCGGATGGACTTTATCTTACCCCAGGTCCACATGCGGTCTCGAAGCTAATAGCAGCTGCGTGTGATGCAGGAGTGAAATTCTTGAATTTAACAAAGTTTGATGATTTGGTTTTAAAGAACAGGCGAGTTGGAGGCGTTGTGGTTAACTGGATGCCAGTATCTGCACTTCCAAGAAACATAACTTGCGTAGATCCAGTCGCTTTGGAATCAAAAATGGTCATAGACGCCTCAGGTCATGATTCCGTTGCTGTAAAAAGACTAGTCGATAGAAAACTTGTAGAGTGGAAGGGGATGGACCCTATGTGGGTTGACGATGGTGAAAATAGAGTGGTTTACAACACCGGCGAAATCTTTCCAGGACTAGTACTAGCCGGAATGTCTGTGACTGAGACATATGGAATAGCCAGAATGGGACCAACATACGGTTCTATGCTGCTTTCTGGCAAGAAGGCCGCGGAGGTTACCGCTGCCAAAATAAAAGAACTATGAAGATAAATCAATTCGTATTATTATCTAACTGTTGAGAATTTCCAAAGTTTTTCTGTATGATGAACCCAGCGTGCCTGAAATTGAAATTGATAATCTTGCGAAATTCATAATTGAAAAGACGGGTTTTCAAGTTGAAGTACGAAAAAGCTTTTTTGATTATTTTAACGCAGATCGTGAAATTGCATATAAACTAGCCTATGTTAGAATTTTCAATCCGTATATCCCCTTTGAAAAACATGAACCAACTTCAGAAGAAGTGAGTTTTGAAGAAGAGTCATTTGTAAATAGATCGATTTTGAATAATATCATACTCTATGATGGCTTTGAACTACAAAATATCTTGAGTAATATTATTCCAGACTCAGATTTGGCATCTGACATGTTCCATCTTGTCTTTACTACAAGACGTACCTGCACCTATGATTGTGACGATTACAGGTATCATGGTAGAACGGTGATATGCTCTAATCCATCAATTATCTCAACTACCGGAATAATAGAAGCGCCGGCAAAACCTCGCGAATATTTACTTGCGTACTATGAAAATATTACGCGGGGTCTTAATTTGGATTCTGTAAAGAATCAATTCAGAGGCAGATTCTTAGAGTTCCATGACAAGAATCTCGGAGGGGTCGTAAGAGGTTACGCATTACAAGCAATTTTTTACTACTTGACATCAAAACCATTTTGTGAGTCAAAGGATTGTATGCTTTACAACGCTCATTGGCAAGAAGAACTTTTGCATTCTCAGATAGAAATTTCTAGCCTGTGTGAAAATCATCAAAAGATCCTCTACGAGTTCCGACAAAAGTCTGAATAATTTAAATATGAACCGCAAATGAGTTTTATTTGTGCAGGCTGAAATAAAGGCTGAAAGCAAGAAACCTGAGACAAAGCGAAAATTTGACGTAATCATAATAGGTGCAGGTCCAGCCGGATATACAGCTGCCATATATGCGTCAAGGGCAAAGCGTGAGACACTTGTTATCTCCGGAAACTTACCCGGTGGACAATTGATGCTCACTACAGAGGTGGAAAACTATCCGGGTTTCGCTGAAGGGATATTTGGGCCTGAACTAATGACAACGATGAGAAAACAGGCGGAGAGAATTGGAACTTTAATCATTGATGACGAAGTTGTCAACGTGGATTTCAAACGCCTACCATTCAAGGTATTGACTTATTCAGAGGAGTATGAAGCAGATGCTGTGATAATTGCCACAGGAGCTAGCCCAAGAAAGATTGGCGTCAGGGGAGAACAGGAATTCAGTGCCAAAGGGGTATCCTATTGTGCAACTTGTGATGGCCCATTTTTCAAAAATCAAGACCTAGTAGTAGCTGGTGGCGGAGATTCTGCCATGGAGGAAGCTATTTTTCTTACAAAATTTGCAAAAAGTGTTCATGTCGTACACAGAAGAGACAAACTTAGAGCAAGCAAGATAATGCAGGATCGAGCCTTTGAAAATAAGAAGATCCATTTTCATTGGAATAGTGTCATAGATGAAATTAAGGGCGGTCAGAAAGTAAGTGAGATTACCATCAAAAATCTAAACACCGATCAAAAAGAGATGTTAGAAGCTGGCGGTATTTTTGTTGCAGTCGGTCATGAACCAAACACAAAGTTATTCAAAGGACAAATCGACCTTGATGACCAAGGATATATAATATTAAAAAACAAAACGCAGACAAGTGTTGAAGGAGTTTTTGCTGCCGGTGATGCGCACGATCACAGGTACAGACAGGCAGTAACAGCTGCCGGTTTTGGTTGCATGGCAGCAATAGATGTCGACAGATATCTCTCTGAAAACAAAAAATAATTAGAGAAAAACAGCTTGTGATATATGATTAGCTTCCTTTAGCGCCTTTTCAAATTGCTCGTCAGTGAAGACTTTCTGTTGTAAATAAAGGCTTTTAAATTTAAGACCGTCATCGGCAAAAATTCCAACCAGACATCCCTTGTCAAGCGATAACCTTTCCATTGCCGCGTAAACTGCCCCGGAAGATGGACCTACGAGTAATTTGTCTTTCTCGAAGACCTTCACTACCCCGGCAAATGCTTCTTCATTTGTTATTGTCATCCAATCATCTACCAGGTTTTCTCGCTTCCTGAAGAGCACTGGCTTGTCAGATTCTTCGAAATTACGCAATCCTTGTATGAGATGGTTTTGTTGCGGTTGAACAGCTATTGCTTTAACACCAGGGTTTTGTTCCTTGAGGTAAGCTGCTATTCCAGTTATCGTGCCGCCTGTTCCAACTCCAGTCATGAAGTGAGTGACCTTTCCTTCGGTCTGTTTCCATATTTCAGGCCCTGTTCCCTTGTAATGTCCCATGAAGTTTGCTTCGTTTTCATATTGATTTGGCATATAATACAAGTCAGGCCTGGCTGAAGAAATGGCTCTTGCCAAAGCTATGCTTTGGTCAGTTCCGGCTCCGACCTTGGGACACAAATCATCGCTTGTCTGATAGAGTTTAGCTCCAAGTGATTCAATAATTTTCTTTGTCTCGTCACTTGCTTTTTCAGGAATGACTATTTCCACCTTATAGCCAAGCAAATTCGCAATTCCCGCTAGTGCTATTCCCGTGTTACCAGAAGTAGGTTCAATGATTATGCTTTCGTTCTTCTTTAGGATTCCACGGTCCTCTCCGTCCTTTATCATCCAGAAAGCTGCCCTATCTTTTAGAGATCCAAATGGATTGTATGATTCAAGTTTTGCGTATGAGGTTACTGAATTAGAAGACAAGGATCCTAATTTTACAAGAGGGGTGTTACCTATTTTTTTAAGATGCTCGTCACTAACAACTTTTGTTGCCAATGGCTATTTCACCTTCTTTATGGTAAACTCTAGATCTTTATCAGATTTTTTGATGCCAAGCAATTGATGGCCATTTCTGTTGACCCATCTTGAAATGTCTTCCTCTGATGCAGGATCGTCCGCTATGACTCTTAGAATATTTCCTACTGTCATTCGCTCAATTTCTATCTTTGTTCTAAAGACCGGCTCTGGGCAGAACAAGCCACGTACATCTATTGTCTTTGTGGGAGTTAATTCTGAAATATCAATTCACCTGTAAACAAAAAATCAGTAGAGTGATATTAAAATCTATTCATAGTAGCATGAAAGTTAAATCAAGTTAAGATCATTGGCAATATTGCCCTGAGATTACGTTCATACAAAATCTCATAGTCTTGATTCTTGAAATTAATTTTGTTTGAGAGTTTTGTGGTAAGATGTACTGCTACTTTATACACTGTTGTCCAAACTACACTATTTGGATTTGATTCAAAGGCACTTATCAAGAATCTGCACAAACCTGTCAAGTGCGGATGATTTTCCTTAAAGTATCTCATGATATCATCCTTTGAGTTTTCTATCTTGTACTTGGCATGCTCTATCATTTCTCTGCTTGTAATGTAGCCAGTATTTTCTATAGTGATTTGTCGCTTACGTAATGCATTTAGGATGTCATCCAAATTATTTTCCGAGTCTATTAGATTCGTACATCTGCCCAAAGTAGAAAGAACGTGTGAATCGCTTCCTGCTACTTCTATCATATTGTTTGTTCTTGCAAAATGTGAAGCTCGTATGTTCGAATATCTGTCGACATTATTACTGTTAAAGATTTCAATTAAATCACAAAGAACAGCTTTTTCTCGTAAACCATTATTGAGGCCAAAAGGATGCGGTGCGCATGATAATGCTCCCTGTTTTTTAATGATATCAAGTATTTCGTCCATGTTTTTACCCGCTCTTATCGTTTCCGTCAATCCAAATGCAAGAACGTGTATTCCATTGTCGGTAGTTATCTCTTCTCCCGGATAGACTCGAATTTCCTTGTATTTTTCGTGATTTTCCTTGTACTCAAGAAGTGACTTATAGCCATCCAAAGTATTATGATTGGTAATAAAGAAAGCATCTAGGCCTACTTTGTAGGCTTGTGCAAGTTGTTCCTGAATGGAAATACCGCAATCATACGGAGTTTCCTTCAGGCCGAGTCGAAAATTTGAAAACTCATTATGACAATGCAGCTCGGTTGTTAAAAAGTCCAATGTTTATCGGTTCCACCACCCTATGAATATAATCTTTGTTTTGAGAATTTTCATCTATCTAAATAAATCTGTTGATTTTGATCTAAGTAGATCATTTATTGAACCGCTTTTCTTATCAAAGTTGTAATTTCTAACTATCACAATTGGAGTGTTGAGGGTCTTGTCCATCACCAGTTCACTAGCAGAACAAATTTCATCTACTATTGCGATGGCAGTAACACGTAGAACCCGACCAAAGCTATCATTTGTTCCGGCGTAGTCTGATATAGAAGAAATACCAGAGAGTCCTATTGCGACATTGGCTTGCCCTTCTCTAAATGGCCTGCCAAAGGTATCAGAAATTATAACGGCTACTTCTATTCCGGTTTTGTCCTTCACTTCTTTTCTCAATTTTTGCGCTGAAGATTCGGCATTAAGAGGTAGTAACGTGGCATGACCTTCTTGTACGTTACTTTCGTCAACACCGGCATTTGCACATATAAAACCATGTTTTGTTTCGGATATTATAATGCCATTTCTCATTCTTACTATACGGTTGGACTCATTAAGTATCAGTTGCACTATCCTTGCATCTTTGCCATATTCACTTGCTATTCCCCTAGCAAGGAGTGTGGGCTGCACCTCAGCAAGATCGATAACCTGGCCTTCCTGCTTAGATATAATTTTCTGCGTGAAGATTAGTATGTCTCCATCTTGTAACTGTGGTTTTGATTTTGCAAGTAGCAGAAGTTCAACCAAATCATCACCTGGTTTTATCTCTTTATCTATCTGAACAGGGATTATTTCTAGCGTCAACCAGGAAATCTACTCTTTAACTGCTTAAAATTATATCTCGCATAGGCCACCGTATGATCCTATATTTTCAAGTTATAGTGTTTGTTGATAACATCAATTAGTTTAGAGAGGTCTTTTTCTTCAAGAGTTACTGTTGCTAAATCTTTAACGATATCTTGTGCTCTAAACGCCACGCCTAGTTCACATATGTCAAATAACTTGACATCGTTTGCTCCATCGACCACCGCTACAATATTCTTCTTCTCTTCTTTCCACTCTCTTACCTTAATCATGGCAGACTTGGCCTTGTCCGAGTTTACGTCTATTTTGACACCATCCAGTTTACCGTTCTTAAAGAGCAGCTCATTGGCAAATACGTAATCCAAATCAAGCTCCGTTCGTAGTCTATCGGTCATTATTGTAAATCCGCCGGAAACCGCCATCAATCTCCAACCAGCTGACTTTAAGGCTCGACATGCTTCTTTTGCACCAGTCATGATTTTAAGAGAGTCTGCGACGTCTTTGCATGTCTCATATTTTATTCCTCTGAGAATCTCGATTCTTCTCTTTAGTCCTTCTTCCCAGTTTATTACGCCCTCGATACCTTTTTTTGTGATGTCCCAGATTTCGTCCTGTTTATTGATTTTTTCTGCAAGTGTTGGAAGGAATTCTGCATCAAGTAACACACCTTCCACGTCAAAAATTGCTAGCATCAGTTTCTCCTTTCAGGCGCAAACCAGATTATATTAATCTTAAGCGATCTGAGAATCTCTTTACCACTAATAATATATTCAAGGTTTCTAAGATGAAGATCATGAGCGAGCTTCCACACAAATACGAGGTTCCTGTCAAAGTTGCCGCAATCCCGCTTAAGCTATCAGACAAAACCAAAGCAGAACTTAAAGTATCAGGTATGATGGATGACAAAGGAAAATTGAAGTTAAAGGGTGTCAGCCCCAAGATGCTCAAGCGGATGAAAGGAGAATCTGTTGATTGCCCTGTCTTAAAGGAAGAAGTCGCATTCATCCAATGTTTTGTGTGCCCCAATTTTCAAAGTAGAATAAGCGGTAAAGTACTTTGTAAGGGCGACCCGCTCTAAAAAACCAGAAGGCTCATTAGGACAAATATCAAAATGATGTAAATTGAGCAAAGAGATAGGAATCACCGTAAAAAAGAATGAAAATTTTAGTGAGTGGTATACACAGGTCGTTTTGAAGGCCCAGCTTGCAGACTATGCCCCTGTTAAGGGCCTTATTGTACTTAGACCGTACGGATATTCCATCTGGGAATCTCTCAAATCATCTATTGATCAAAAACTCAAGGCAACTGGCCACGAGAATGCCTTTCTTCCAGTTCTGATTCCAGAATCTTTGCTAAGTAAGGAAGCAGATCACTTTGCTGGATTTACTCCCGAGGTCTTTTGGGTCACGCATTCTGGGGACGCAGAAATAGGAGACCGTCTTGCTTTAAGACCAACCTCTGAAACACTTGCATACTCCATGTATTCCAAGTGGATAAAGAGTTGGAGAGACTTGCCGCTCAAAATTAATTTCTGGAACTCGGCATTACGAGCAGAGATTAAATCGACAAAACTTTTATTGAGAACTTCGGAATTCTTATGGCAAGAAGGCCACACAGTACACAGCACGAAAGGAGAAGCCGAGGAAGAAGTCATGATTATACTTGAGATATACAAGAAAACTGTGGAAGAGGAACTTGCAATACCTGTCATAACAGGGAAGAAGAGTGAAAAAGAAAAGTTTGTCGGAGCAGTCTACACGACCACTATGGAGTCGATCATGCCAGACGGCAAAGCATTGCAGATGGGGACGTCACATTTTCTTGGCCAGAACTTTTCAAAACCATTCGACGTAAAGTTTCTTGATAAGCAAAACATTGAGACTTTTGGTTGGCAAACTTCATGGGGAGTCTCATGGCGTCTTATTGGCGCACTTGTTATGCTTCACGGTGATGATAGGGGTCTTGTCCTACCACCGCGTGTTGCCCCAATCCAGGTAGTAATTGTACCAATTTATTATTCGGCCGAAGACAAAGAAGCGATTCTCAACAAATCCATGGAACTAAAGGCGACTCTAGTGAAAAGGGACTTGCGTATTCAGATTGATGCAAGAGATGAATTTACACCCGGTTACAAATTTAATGATTGGGAGATGAAAGGAGTTCCTCTCAGAATCGAGATCGGCCCAAAAGATCTTGCAAAAGGTAAGATGGTACTAGTAAGACGAGATAATCTAAAAAAGATAGATCTTACTTTTGATAAAACAGAAGAGGGCGTCATCAAGGCGCTAAATAATATTCAACAGACTCTCTTTGAGAATGCAAAAAGGCTCCTTAACGAGAGAACGACGAGAACAACAGACTTTGACGAATTCAAAAGGGACTTGGAAAAGGGGATGTTTGTGTATTCTCCATGGTGCGGAGATCAGAAATGTGAGGAAATTGTCAAGGAATCAACTGGAGCAGATATTCGAGTAATTCCATTTGATGAGAAAAAAACAGATTCACCGTGCATCATTTGCAAAAACTCAGGTAAAATGGAAGTCATCTTTGCTCGAAGCTATTAACTTTCTTCAGGATCCAATTATCGAGTAATAACAATTAGGGATTATATGTAACAGTCTTGATGGCGACGATATATGTCTGGGACAAGCACCTATCGCGACAGGATTTATATCATAAAGGATATCATCTTGATGCTTGTCCAGTATGGTGAGCTTAACCAGACTGCCTTGGTAAGCTTTTGCGGATTAAATTTGAAGAAGCACAAGCCAATACTAGATGAACTAGAAACAAATGAGTTGATTGCCAGTGTGGAAAAGACATTAGGGAAACGGATTATTACTGTTTACAAACCTACCCCTACGGGAATAGAATTTTGTAAGACAATCCTAGAACCTTACGAAAATGTGTTTCCCCGTAAGAAGAACTTGGATGGAAAAAACATAACCTTTAATCCTGTTCCAAGCCGTACTCGGAGGCTATCTTTCGATTAATCTCATCTTTTTGTCTGAGATATTCTTGGTATCGCTTATTCCATGACTTTAGAGCCAAGTGTTGCCTGATTCCGGCAACGAGCCACACGACTGAAACAGAGATTATCACTCCAAGCAAGACACTCAATACAGCACCAAATTCGTATTCTCTCTCAAGAACGCGGAAGAAGTGAGGATGTGTTATGAGAAAGATCGAAAGGCCTATAGCAAACGGCGCAAGAATAAGCGAAGAAATAGAAACACCCAGGAGGATTCTTCTTATTTCCAATATTTTGCTAATGAAGCTATCCATCAGGTCAAGCACGTCTACACGAGAAAATGTTTGTTCTTTGTCATCTATCAAGATGCAAAATCTCCTCTTCTGACGCATACCAGAATTTTCTAGATACTTTGCATCTCATTTCTTATGGGTCCACCACTATGGTTCCTTTCATTTCTGGATGGATACTAGAATAGTACGTATAGGTACCTTCTTTGTCAGCAAGGAAGGTAATAGACTGGGCTTGAAAGTATTTCAAGTGTCTGGTGTGAACATTGAATGCATCAATGTTCAAGTCTTGGTCTGAACCGGTGTCTTTATCCTCATTTATGACATGTAACGATACCAAAGTGCCTTTTGAAGTGTGAATAGAAGGATCTATGTTTGTGCCAGATATTGTCTTCTTACCAGTTCTTGTTGACTGTTCATCAAATGCATATCCTTGATCTGTATGTATAGCCAAGATGTAAATATTAGAGGGAGTTCCAAATACTGGAGTACTCATGTTTACTGGTACAGCGGAATTCCAAAGATAAGCGCCTCCTCCTATTGTGGCGGCCGCTATTATTGCGATTCCTATCATAGTACTTTTAGAAATTGGACTAGTCTTAGTTTTGTTTTTCTGCTTCTTTACCATTATAAGATAACTGTTTTTTGCGTATATTTATGTAATGATTAACAAAGCTTCGGAAAGGATATTATTTTAGTCTCACTTTGTCTGCCTTGTATCCAATATGAGAAAGTTAGAAGTCATTCTGATTGGAATAATTATTACCCTTTCGGCAACTGTAATTGTAGAGTTTAGTAACACCAGAACTTTGAGTGAAATATCACAAGCAACTGTTCAAGGTCCTGCTGGTCCGCAAGGACCTCCTGGTCCACAAGGTCCACCTGGACCTGCAGGTACACAAGGATCAGGCTCGTCTTCGATGCAGGACAACACGTTAGCAGAGATTTTCAAAAGAGTCGAGAACTCGGTAGTACAAATTACCAGCACAGTTTCCACAGTCGATAACAGTATCATAATAAATGGACAACCACTTCAAGGACAGTCCTCAAGACTTGGCTCTGGTTTTGTTTACGACAAGGAAGGACGTATAATTACCAACAATCATGTTGTTGAAGGCTCCAAGACGGTAGATGTCACGTTTATTGATGGAAATACCTACACTGCAAAGGTAGTTGGAACTGACCCAGATAATGATATTGCAGTCATACAGATAATCGATAGTTACTCAGATGAGAATCTCATTCCTCTCACGCTTGGTAATTCTTCAGAACTTGAGGTTGGTCAACCGGCCATCGCAATAGGAAATCCTTTTGGTCTCAGCGACACCATGACTACTGGGATAGTAAGTCAGGTAGGGCGTCTACTTCCTAATGAGAATGTTGGGTTTTCCATACCGGATGTTATCCAGGTGGATGCCGCAATAAACCCGGGCAACTCTGGCGGGCCTCTGTTAAATCTGCAAGGACAGGTCATAGGAATGAACACAGCTATCAAGACCAGCACCGGTGATTTTGCAGGAATTGGATTTGCAATTCCTTCAAATTCGATCAATAGAGTAGTTCCTGTCTTAATCAAGAATGGAAACTATTCACATCCTTATCTTGGAATAGCTGGAACAAGTATGAATCCGCATATTTCGCTTGCAAATGGTTTGCCAAGAAACTTCAAAGGCGTTATCGTCGAAACAGTTGTACCAGGAGGTCCAGCTGACAGGGCAGGAGTTACTGCCTCCACTTTGGATCAGAACAAGATTCCCCATGGTGGAGACATCATAACTGCAATTGATGGGCATCCTGTAAAGACAATCTATGATGTGATAGTGTACCTTGATGAGCAAAAGCATGTAGGTGATAACGTTATTTTGACTGTCAATAGACTAGGAAAGTCTATGAATCTAACAGCTACTCTTGTAGCCAGACCGCTGTCACCTTCTTCCTAGATTTATTTCATAATACATTCTTTGAAATTCTAAAATTCCATAACTTATCTATGGCCTTTTTAATTCCAACACGTGCTTTAGCATCAATATCAGACTTGTTGACTTTCTTACCCTCTATTATGTAAAGATCTGACTTTCTGGTCAGGTCTTCACCATATTGTTTCTTTGTAATGCATAATGCTTGCGCCAGTTTTGCAGGTCCATTCGTAAGATTAGAAACGAGATCAGTCTTTCGTTGTCTCATCATAAAATCAATTCCTTCTTTTGGAACTAGAGCACGTAATAGAACAGCTCCTGCATCTGAATCAGCATCTCTGGCTACTGCATTTACGCAATAGTGCATGCCGTACGTAAAATACACATAGGCTCTCCCAACTTCTCCAAACATGGCTTTGTTTCTTTCAGTTCTTCCTGCAAAAGAATGGCTTGCAGCATCATCTTTGTATCTGTACGCTTCTGTTTCTACAATTATTCCAGATATTGTCTTGCCTGATATTCTTCTTACCAGTATCTGGCCTAGAAGATCCTGAGCTACATTTACAGTATCTCGCTCATAAAATGTACGTGGAATTACTATCATTCTGAGAATTCTATTTGTAAACCCTTTTTTATCTTGTCAAGTGTTTGTCCCAGAAATTTCAAGTCATCTTTTAAAACCTGCCGCAGATCAGGATTGTAAATGACGGCTGCTGGGTGAACCGTGACAAAATAGAATTGGCCATCTCTCTTGAAGACTTTTCCTCTGTTTTTTGTTATCAAGTTACCGCCCAAAAGTGAATCAAACGCAGTGTTACCAAGAACGCATATTATTTTGGGACGAATTATCTCCAACTCTCTTAACAAATGTTCCCTGCATGCTTCCCGCTCTTCTCTGAGCGGTTGTCTGTTATTTGGGGGCCTGCATTTAACTACATTAGTTATATACACATCATTCCTTTTCAAGCCTGAATACGCTAGAGCCTCAGACAGAATCTGACCTGCCATACCAACAAATGGCTCTCCCTGAAGATCTTCATTTCTGCCTGGAGCCTCGCCTATGAAGATAATTTCTGATCCAATATTTCCATATCCTGGGACGGCATTTTTTCTTGACTTGTGCAAGATGCATTTGGTACATGACACTACTCTTTTTCTCAGGGCTACAATTTCTTCTGACATTTCATGCACCTACACTTTTTACTGTGGCCACTCCACGAATATGAGGACCTCCGTTTCCCATTCTCATGATTTGCATAGGATCCCCCTTTCCGCAATTTGTGATACAGTTCTTTTGCCTCACCATTTTCTATCTTGTGAGCGTATTGACAAGAGATGCTCCAATTTTGTCTCATCATATCTATCGAAGGAACCTTCATGTTACAGACAAGATAACCATTTTTGACACCTTTGATCATCTCGTTAGGATCCCAATCTCCCGGAGCTATACAAGTGCATGCCATTCTGATCAAGGGCATAAATGCATATCCGGTTGCGCGCATAGCCGAGTTTGGTTCTGTATTGAAAATGGAAGCTGTTTCTCTACTTTGCATGTGATTTGACAAGATGCCATTTTCAATTAGCGATTTTTTTGTCGCAATTACGCCTTCATCATCATATTTGTAGGACCCAAGGCTTGAAGGAATCGTGGGATCATCTATTACGTTCAGCTCCGTTGACCCTATTCTGCTGCCAAGTTTTCCTGCCCACCAAGCCCCGCCTGCCCAAGCCATTTCTTTACCTAGAACTCTATCGGCTTCTGAAGGATGCCCAAGAATTTCATGCGTAAGCAATGCCACAAAATCCTGATTCATTACAACTGTCGCTTCCTCCTCTTTCACTCCTTTTGTATCGATTAGCTCATCGGCCTTTTCAGATATTGATTGAGCCACTGTAGTGATTTCATTCTTACCTGTTATCAGTTCCATCCCTCCTCTACCTCCCTCAGTTGAGCTCACTGATTCGGTAACACCAGATTCATGTGCCGTTGCTGATAGATTGGCTATAACGTCGTCAAAGCTCTGTGATATCCTTGATCCCTCATTATTTACGAAATATTTGTAAAAACTGTCATGATGTATAGATACCGAAGATTTGTTAATTCTTTTTCTGGTTCTAATTATTTTATCGCACTCAAAAGCAATTTCTGTCATTTCTTCAATTGAAGGAATCCTTGCTGCTTTGAGATCTACCTTATCCACGAACGCACGTGCCTCTGCAAGTATGATTTTTTGTTTCTTAAATGAGGCATAATACAAGGCACTTTTTACCGCTTCCTCTACACTGCTTTTTATTTCATCTGTTGATTTTGGATCAGATATAGAACAAAAGCCCCACGCGCCATTTGCCAAAACCCGAACTCCTAATCCTTGCTCACTAACAGACGAAAAGTGTTCGATTTCTCCGTTTTCTAAGACAAATCCGTTGCTTGTTACTGCCTCAGCTCTTACGTCACAATATTGGGCGCCGCTTTTAACGGCAAACTGAATGGCTTTGTCAGCATACTCTTGTAGCAATACCTGACAGCGTCACTTGCAAGTATTTGTATCTTATATCGAACTATGTGGACTTGCCGTCTTTGGAATGGAAAATGAAAATGTTGAACCTTTGTTTGGTTTGGTTTCTACCCAGATTCTGCCTCCATGAGCTTCTACGATTCCCTTACAAATCGAGAGACCTAGACCACTTCCGCCCTTTTCCCTAGTAAGGGACGTGTCAACTTGATAAAACTTTTTGAATATATTGTCAATTGCATCTGAGGGTATTCCCATTCCATTATCTCTAACTGAGACTATCGCCTCAGTTGGATTCTCTTCAACTGAGACTTCGACCTTTCCTATTTTTGCAGAACACGCTTTTAAGCTATTCTTGATCAAGTTTGTGAGTACTTGTTTAATTCTTTCATCATCATAATTTACGTGCACATCTTGTGTTACGTTGTTGACAAGCGAGATCTGATCAGATACACTCTGTGGTTCCATGCTAACAATTGTCTTTTGTATTGTATCTCGTAAATTATTGCGTGACTGCTTTATTCTGAGCTGACCCAATTCCAATTTCTGCGCATCAAGCAAATCTGAAATAAGCTGCAGCAGAGTAGCTGAACTAGATCTAATTACTTCTAATCTATCTTTTTGATTCTTGTTCAAAGGCCCGAGATGTTCCCCAAGGAGGATATCTGAGTACCCCTGTATTGGAACAAGTGGTGTTTTCAATTCATGGGTTATCATGGCTAGAAATTCATCTTTTGCTATCTCGATTTTCTTGGCTTCTTGCTCTTTTTTCTGAATTGTACTTGACATAGCGTTAAAGGTCTGGGCAAGCTCACCTATTTCGTCCTTTGAAGAGTATTCAATTTTTTCACCATAAAATCCTTCCTTGATTCTTGCAATTGTTTTTGTCATCATAACTAGTGGGCTCAATGATTTTCTTATTGAAAGCATAACTAGTACAAAGACTGCAATGTCAACAATTAGCAGTGCTTGCACTATTTCTACTCTATCATTCAATCTGGAATCTAGTAATTTGTTCCATTCATTTACGAAGCTTGAAGTTGTATCAAGAAGGGCACTTCTAGTATTTCCCAAACTAGCCAAAGCTGCTCCAAATTCCTTTGATATAACTGGATTTGATTCGATAAACGACAACTTGGCTTTTATGGCTTCCCAGAGAGGGTCAAGTTGTCTAATGGAATCAGAATTTGCCCTTGGGATTTGCTGCAATGATTCTTGTTTTATATTATAAGAACCAAGTTCTTGGCTATCTAGTGGCAGGCCTTCCAGCTTTTTTAAGTCTGCGTCAAAGATCGTCCTATCCCTCTTTATTGCCTCGGTGGCATTTCCTTGTTCTCCAATTGAGACAAGTAGCGTTTTTTCTCCTAGGTCCTTTGCAAGTGAGACCATTTCAGCTGCTATCTCTTTGTGTCGGTTGTAATTCCTATCCAGTGAAGAAAGGTCATTTGTTATGCCATTTGCCAATGAGATCAAGTCACCGTTTTTGCCAAGAATGTATTTCAAAGAATCCACCACTTGTGGATTGAACACAGATTCTTTCTTGATTTTTTCTGCTTCTTGCTTGTACTGTTGCCATGAATTACCCAAGTTCTCATATATCATTCCAAGTTCGGTTGGCACAGCAACTACATTATGACCCTTGCTAGTTCCTCCGGTTCCCAATATGGCATAGGTCGCATCAAAATCTGATATCTCACTTGACAATGTCTCTCTGTCTTTTTCGTTACCACTTGCGATGGAGTTTGCAGTTCCTGATATTGATTCTACTATTACCTTGAGATCGCTGGCGTCACTAATTGAATGCAGCACTGCTTGATTTTCCTGTGCTGTAACTACCAATAGATAGAGGTTAATCGCAGATACTCCTATAATGACTCCAAGTAGTATGAAGGTCTT
The DNA here is from genome assembly GCA_001920395.1 of Thaumarchaeota archaeon 13_1_20CM_2_39_20. Classification (GTDB taxonomy): domain Archaea; phylum Thermoproteota; class Nitrososphaeria; order Nitrososphaerales; family Nitrosopumilaceae; genus Nitrosotalea. The sequence goes on along the minus strand of MNJS01000002.1, from coordinate 1,080 downwards.
CTGTGTAATTCTCACTTTGAATAGGAGGCGTTGCCGTTATCCTATAAAAGTTAGTATAAAAGATATCTGTTAATTAGTTAAAATGTCTGATGAGTTTCTCAAAGCTGCTAGACTGGAAATACAGACCGAGTTGGAAGGTTTAGACCAAGTCTTAATGTCTTGCAACAACGACGAACACGTTTTCAAGAACTCGCGTAAGATAGAAAGTCATCTTCACAAGATAAAGGGCTTGGCACCAATGATGGGGCAAGATAAGATAGGAGAAGTTGCAAAAATGAGCGATGTTATTCTGCTGTATATCATGGATAATGGAATCTTGAGTGGATCATACAAGATAATTCTCGAGTCGGTAGAAAAGATGAAGCAGATATTCAATGACCAAGACATCTATGACACAGATAACTTTAGAGACAGAGTACGAAATTCATTTCCTGAGATAGTGGACTGGTAGGACACTTTTGCACTTATATACGAATGTTGCTCAAGGAATCTAAGAAATGGTGCGTGTTATTGTAGCTGACGATTCCGATGCTATAAGATTAGTACTCAAAGACATTCTTGACATAGGAGGACACGAGCTTGTGGGAGAAGCAACCAACGGTGACGAGGCAGTACAACGATTCATTGAAACAAAACCAGACGTTACTCTTCTGGACATGGCCATGCCAAAAAAGGATGGGCTGACAGCTCTTAAAGAAATTATCACAATTGAATCGGAAGCAAGGATAATTATGATTACTGCCAGCGATAATCAAAATACAATGAGGGAGTGCATAAGCGCAGGTGCTCGGGCATACATTCTAAAACCATTTAATTTTCAAGATGTCTTAAAGATAATAACAGAAGTTGCTAATTCGTAAAAGCTATGATTAAAAGGTACCAAAGGCGCTGTGTCTTTAATGGACAAGATAGTAGTTGACACCAGCATCATAATAGATGGTGAGATTACAAAGTTAATAGAATCAGGGAAACTCAAGGATTGTGAAATCATAATACCTGTTGCTGTCTTAGATGAGCTCCAATCTCAAGCATCTCAAAGCAAAGACTATGGATTTGTAGGTCTAGAAGAGATAAAAAAAA
>MNJS01000012.1 GCA_001920395.1 Thaumarchaeota archaeon 13_1_20CM_2_39_20 | reverse complement strand
TTATTTTCAATATTCCTAGTCATCAAATACTTTGATTTATAGTATGTGAAAAATAGAAGATGCAACAGATAATGTCAACAATTTATTCAAAGATTGACAAAAAGAATTTCAAAAAATCGAAATGGTAATAAAGCCCATGTCAGGTAGGATTCGTCATGAGTGCCGCAAGCAAAAAACCACATTTGAACATGATAGTTGTAGGACATATTGATAACGGTAAATCAACAACCATGGGCCATTTATTGATGGACCTTGGCCTGGTAGATGAACGAACAATTGCCGCCCATGCCGCAGAGTCAGAAAAAACAGGCAAGGGTGATACTTTCAAATATGCTTGGGTAATGGACAATATTAAGGACGAAAGAGAAAGAGGCATTACAATTGACTTGGCATTTCAGAAGTTTGAAACTCCAAAGTATTTCTTCACATTAATTGATGCTCCAGGACATAGAGACTTTATAAAAAACATGATTACGGGTGCTTCCGAGGCAGACTGTGCTGTTCTCGTACTGTCGGCTAAAGAGGGTGAGACAGACACCGCCATTGCACCAGGCGGACAAGCAAGAGAACATGCTTTCTTACTTAGAACACTTGGCGTAGGACAGTTAGTTGTTGCAATTAACAAAATGGATGACAACAACTATTCGGAACAATCATACAAAGCTGCCAAGGAGAAGGCAGAAAAACTATTGAAATCCGTAGGTTATAAACTTGAATCCATACCAATAATCCCTCTGTCGGGTTGGAAAGGAGACAACCTTGTAAAGAAGTCACCAAATATGCCGTGGTGGACTGGAAAGACACTGTACGAGGCATTTGATGAGTTCAAGCTTCCAGACAAGCCAACCAACAAACCACTAAGAATTCCAGTTCAGGATGTTTATACAATTACAGGTGTAGGGACTGTCCCAGTGGGACGTGTTGAAACCGGGGTTGCAAAGCCTGGAATGAAAGTAGTGGTTATGCCGTCAGGTGCTATAGGAGAGATCAAATCAATTGAAACGCATCATACACAGATGGAATCGGCTGAGCCAGGTGACAATATTGGTTTCAATCTAAGAGGCATTGAAAAGAAAGACATCAAAAGAGGTGATGTCATAGGATCACCAGACAATCCGCCAAATGTTGCAAAAGAAATTCGTGCACAAATTATAGTTATTCATCACCCCACAGCAATTGCACCTGGATATACGCCCGTTATGCATGCTCACACTGCTCAAGTAGCAGCTACAATCACTGCCTTTGAAGCAAAGATAAATCCACAATCTGGTGCTATTGAAGAAAAGGAACCAAAGTTTTTGAAAGCAGGTGACTCTGCAATAGTTAGAATCAGACCTGTAAGACCCCTACCAATTGAAACATTCCAAGACTTCCCAGAACTTGGAAGATTTGCCCTCAGAGACATGGGGGCCACAATTGCTGCTGGGGTAGTGAAAGAAATCACTGAAAAATTCACTAAATAGTGATCTGATTGACCCAGATGGCCAGAATAAAATTGACAAGTACTAGTCTCCAAAGACTCGATGGGGTCTGTAGCGAAATTAAAGGAATAGGAGAGAAAACAGGAGTTAAAGTAAAGGGACCAACTCCATTACCTGTTAAAAGACTTAATGTGGTCACACGAAAATCGCCTTGTGGTCAAGGAACCCACACATATGAAAAATGGGAGATGAGAATTCATAGGCGAGTAATAGATCTGAGTGCTGATGATAGAGCTATCAGGCAGTTAATGAGAATCAAGATTCCTAATGACGTGTATATCGAACTGACTTTGAAATAATTTTTGGTAGCCTTAAATTAGAGAAAATTTCCTGATGAAGCATGTCAGAACCAAATCAAGAAAACATTACAATAGAAGAGAAACCAGCAAGCTTCAGTGTGGTTTATGCTTGCATGCGATGCGGAACAACCGTAAGCCAATCAGAGCTTACAAGACTACCTGAAATAAAGTGCATTTGTGGGTTTAGAGTATTTACAAAGGTTAGACCTCCTGTAGTAAAGACAATAAAGGCCTTCTAGGCATCTCTCTCTCCTCTATAGGTATGATATCTCTGCAAATGGGACCGCATTTCTTCCATACTTGAAAAATCAAGATTACATTGTTTACAATCATAAACTTTATTATCACTATGAGTAACTTGCTCATGCTGCATCAGTTCTTCTTGTTGCCTAAATCTGACTCCGCATTTATCACATCGGTATTTTTTGAAAAGATGCATTATCCAAACCTTGCCTTTTGAGAATCCCAGCATTCCCTACATAGCTGACCTCTAACGATCCACTTCCTCTTTGGATTATAGCGTATTATTCCAAGCGTCTTACCACAAATACTACAAAATGTCTTCAATTTATGGAATTCTTTATCTTTTTTATCAAAACATGGTTTGCAAATCAGTCCCTTAATCTCCCACTGATATCTTGGCTCCCACATTTCAGGAACGTCTTTGTCTGTTCCACAAATCACACATTTTTGTCTTAGAGACAATTCATAAAATGTTTTCATCTGATTAACATAACAATCACCGCAAAGAGGTCCATGAATTTGCCATTCAATTTTTGGTTTGTGTTTGTGACTAGTCTCCCTTTTACAAATATTACATACAACAGGTTTTCTGTTGAATAAATTCACGTCTGAGATTGCATTTTATCCATTAAAAAGGATTAGCGAGTATAAGAATGAAAAATTCCTCTATTATATTATAACTCGCCCAAGGCTTCTTCAACAAGCTGGTCTACGTTTAGCATTCCCTTTTGTTTTGCAATCTGCTTAATCTTGTCATACTGGTCAGCCGTAAAACAAATTGGCATTGATCGTTCTTTCATACATTTTATGAGGATTATTGATTTTATATCTTTTTTGTTAATTTCCATCAAGGTATTTTGATCGAAAATCTTCTAAAGTTATTCCCTGAAAACATACGTGCGCTGACCACGCATTTCAGGCTTATTTTCTATTTCTACCAGAACGAATTCCTTCTTGCTATCCAAGATGTTCTCAGTAGGACCTCGTTTATTTTCATGAATTTCTTCGTATTCCTCTAAGGAGATCTTGATTCTATTTCCTATCTCTGACTCGAGATTCATGTCTCTAACCATTTCTTTGTACGTTGGCATTATGCGTCCACTAAAGACCATGGCACTGCTACCACTACCATAAGAACCAAATCCAAATCTTTTCTCCTCAAGATCAGTGCCTTTCTGGAATTCAAATTCTAAGCAGCTTCGGAATCCCATGTAGAGAGATGCGGTGTAAAGGTTTCCTACCATTCTTGATGCGATAAGAGAGCTGGCAAGTTTGGAATCATAAATTTCTTGGAATTCCTCCGTCATTGTAAATATTTTGGTAAATTGATGATCTTTTTGCATAAACTCCTCATCGGCTAGAACGGATTCTATCGTACCTCTAGGGTCTTTTGGTATTGGTTCCTGCATGCCCATTTTATCAATTATTTTCTTCCAGCGGGGAAGATTTCTCCATTCATGTCGTAGAAGATATGCTAGAGCCTTCTTTCCCATGTTGCTGTATGGAAGATGCATGTTTACGAAATCGATATAATCTAGAATTGTTTCACCTTCATTCAATTTGATAAGCCCTGATGACAGCGCCTTTTCTTTGTATGTCATTAATGCTTTCTTTATCTGAATCATATACAATAAATTAGAATATTGCCCATGAACGATGGGGGTTTCTTTACCAAAGGGTCTATAGAAATCATATTCATTTTTTATTGACGTTGAAGTTATCTTTGGATCAAATGTCATAATTCTTGGATTATCGTTGAGTAACATGGCTACTGCTCCTGCACCTTGGGTGTACTCTCCGCTGGATCCCAAATCATACTTGGCAATGTCTGATACAACAACTATAGCGTATTTGCCCTCGGCTTCGCCAGCTCTTATCCAATTGGAATTATCGTATAAGGCATATGAGCCACTAACACATGCAAATTTACATTCTATGCCACCGCAATGTTCGAACGAGCCATCGCCGTAAATCTGCTCCAGCATCCCTATTACGTAAGAGTTCATAGCTTTAGATTCGTCAAGGGAAGACTCGGTTGCAACATAAAGCCTTCCTACATCCTTTGGAGATATTTTGTTTCTTTCCATTAACCTTAAACAGGCATTGGCTGCCATACATGCTGGATCTTGATTAGTATCTACGATAGCCATTTTAGATACTCCCAAGCCACGTTGAAGTTTATCTGGGTCCATACCACGGGCTTTTGCAAAGTCCCTAGCGTCTACAAATAACCTTGGAATGTAGATGGCTATGTCGTCTATGCCTGCAGCCAACAGCTAACCCTTCGGTGTTACAAATATAAGCATTTTGAGAGTCAAATTTGATCTGGTGGCGTCATAATTTTTATTTACTTCTCGTACATACGATCAAAATTTCTTATGATTTGAGCTCTGATTTGAAAATCTCATCAAAAACCTCATAGGGTTGTGCTCCAACGACCTTAGTAACAGAATTATCTGGACCTATTATGAAGAAGTCTGGAGTTCCTGAAAGGCGCAGATCCTTGGCATTTGTGACACTTGCTTGAATCATATCTGTGTACTTCCCCTGGGTCATGCATTGGTTGAATTGTTCTTCATTCAAGGCGGTTTGTTTTGCAAAGCCCAGTAAGTTTTTAGACGATGCCCAGCCAGTATTCTCGCCCGCCCAATTGTTATACAATGTATCATGATATTCCCAAAATTTTCCTTGTTCCTGCGCGCAGTGTGTTGCATGGGCAGCATTTATTGAATCTTGGCCAATTATTGTGAAATCCTTGAAAACAATCTTTACCTTGCCAGTTTCAACGTAGTTTTTTACTATATCTGGTTCAGTTGTGTGGTAGAACTTGTTACAATAAAAGCACTGGTAATCCCCAAATTCTATCATCGTGATAGGTGCATCTTTCGAACCTAGACCAGGTGAACCGTTTCCCGTTATGAGACTCGATGCCTTATTTTGTGCCATATTTTCTTGAATCTTAGACGAAGGTTCTTGACTTTTTTCGATTCCCAGCTCATATGCTAAAATTGTCGCTAATATTACGCTGGCTGCTATTCCAAGACCTATTCCAAGTGATGGCCAATGAATTTTCAACAACAATATCTCTGGACTAAGATTATTTAGTTCTTGTTTGGGGTATCTAAATATGAGGGCTTTTTTGTCACAAAATTGTGAAAAGGGTCTTTGTAAATGGCTATGGATCTATAGGCAGCAGAATAGCACAATTCATAGATGATGATAATGATATCGAGGTCGCGGGCGTTGGTAAATACTCGCCGGATGCGAAAGTAACAGACGCCATATCAAGAGGATTCAAGGTTTATGTTCCAAAAGACAAGACTGACGCATTCAAGAATTTCAAAATATCTGGCACCATAGAAAGCATTATCGAAGAGTGTGATCTCGTAATTGACGCCGCACCGGGTGGGCTAGGCTACACAAACAAGAAGACTATCTACGAGCCCAAGAATGTTAGAGCTATTTTTCAAGGCGGAGAAACGATTACTGGCGATAAAGCAGTAGCCGAATTAATTTTCAATTCACGAGTTAATTATGAAAAGGCGTTCGATAGAAAATATGTGATGCAAGGAAGTTGTAACGTAACTGGGATGGGTAGAATACTTCAGCCTCTTAAGGAAAAATATGGAAAAAAAATAAAGAGGTTTGACGCTGCACTCCTCAGAAGATGGGCTGATATAGAAGATTTGCAGACAGAAGTAAAAGATTCCATTGAATGGACTCGCAAACCACATCACGATGAAGACGTAAAAAGCTATATGGGCTCAGATACCCCGTTGTTTATCCGAGTATTCAAGGTTCCCACAAGACAAATGCATGTACATCTTATGGATGTACGATTCAATGGGCCAGCTCCAAATGTATCAGAGATTCTAAATTTGTACAAAAACGAGTACGGTGTAGCTACATTATATAACGCAAAAGGAACCAAAGACATTAGAGATTTTTCTGAATCAATAAAATTTAGTTTCAAGGATACAAACATGATTCATATACATGCGGATCTTATTGAAATCCAAGACGATGTCGTGAAACTAACTTACTCTGATGATCAGACTGGAATTGTAGTGCCAGAAAATCATCTTCTCATGCAAGCAATGCTTTTCAAAAGAAATAAGGAAGATGCTTTCAAACATACGGAGGAATTGTTCCATATGGAAGAGAAGAAAAGGTTGTTGGAAGAACAATTCAAGAAGCAATGAAGCCGTATTGTTTAAAAATGCCAGATTGGAAGCTTATACAGATTAGATTCTAAATTGGGGTCTTCAGGAAAAAACAAGGCGATGAGCCGATATCAGGTTTTAGATAAGGCACAGATTGCCGCAAAGCAATCGGTAATAACACTTGCCGCAATAGGGGCAGTGGAGCTATTAGTTACCATATTTACAGGAAGCATTACTCTGACAGCAGATGGTCTAGATTCTCTTTCTGATGCCATGATTTCTTTCATAGTTTGGTTTGGAATAACATTGATAAAGAAACCAAGAAGCAGTTCATTCCCATTTGGGTATCGCAAGGTTGAGGTACTTGCAGCCTTTACCGCGGCTATTATAATCGTGGTCCTGGGGGCAATCATCACCTATCGTGCAATAGGAGCGCTATTTAACCACGTGGAGTTGCACTATCCTGAATTAACAATGATTACTCTTTTTGCGGCAGGATCCATATCATTGCACAGGGCATTTCTAATAAGAAAAGTAGCAATAGAGTCAAATCTCATATCTCTAAAGCTTGACGCCAAGAACTCGATCAAAGATAGCACCGCATCTTTTGTCGGATTTGTAAGTGTAATTTTGAGCGCATATACGAGCTTCAAATTCATGGATGCCATCGGCGGAATGATAATTGCAGGATACATTTTTTTGATGGCATATACTGCTATTCGGGAATCTACTCTCGTATTAGTGGATGCAGTAAACAATCCTAAAATGACAGACGATATCAGTGAACTGATTCTTTCGCGCTTCCAGATTAGGACAAAAGATGTTTTTTTGAGACCTGTCGGAAGTGAGTTTAATGCTGAAATTCACGTAATCTTGCCAAACGCAACGAGATTAGATGAAACTAGCAAGATAATGAAATCAATTTCAGATATGGTAAAGGACGAAATTGGTTTGGCTAGAGTAATAGTGGTTCCTGAGCCTGAACAGCACTAGCTTCTTGGAGGATTCGCAAATCTATTTCCTGCGTTCTTGTGATAGTCAACAGGTATGCTAGAATCTTTTTGTCTTCCCGTCAGTATGCCTATTACCGTATCGTCTTTCTTGATAACTTGTTGTTCAACAAGCTTCTTTATTCCTGCTGGAACAGCTCCAGATGCCATTTCACAATCAAAACCATTTAAACCGACAAGGGCCATTCCATCTAACATTTCTTTATCAGACACTTGTGTAACAACCCCGTTTGTGAATTCTAATGCTCTTAGACCCTTGAGGATATTGGCAGGCTTTGCGATCTGAATTGCAGTAGCTTTGGTTTTTGGTCTTATTCCATTCTTGTCCATGTATTCATAATATCTCTTGACCAAACTTGTATCTGGTTTTCCCTTATTCCACTTTAATTGAGAGTCTTCGAATTTTCCGTTATACAAAGTGTAAAGAGTGTTTGCACCTTCTGAATTTACAACTGCCAAGCGTGGAATTTTCTTTATCCATCCCCACTCGTACAATTCCATCAGGCTCTTCCCACAGCTTGAGGTATTACCAAGGGCTCCACCTGGATATATTATCCAATCCGGAGGGTTCCAATCAAGATGTTCCAGTGCTCTAAAGATAATGGTCTTTTGTCCTTCAATTCTAAATGGATTTACAGAGTTTACTGTATAGCCACCACCTTGGCTTGCTTCCTTGAGCGAAGTAGAAAGTGCATCGTCAAAATTACCCTGAATTTCTATTACTTGGGCAGCAAACTGAAAAGCTTGGGCCAACTTTCCTGGAGCTACCTCGCCTGCAGGTATATACACATCACATCCCATGTTTTCATTAGCGGCGTACATTGCAGCTGACGCTGATGTGTTTCCTGTAGAAGCACAAATTATTTTCTTTATGTTAACAAGCTTTGCGTGTGTTACAGCAGTTGTCATACCGTTGTCTTTGAATGATCCGCTAGGATTATAGCCTTCAGGCTGCAGCCAAAGATTTTGCACTCCCACATAGTCTGAGACCTTCGACATGTGGTATGGTTTTGATAATCTTCCTTCCGCTCCATCAAGCGATACTAATCGTTTTGAACATTGATCAATATCTTCTGTATCTATTTGACAAAAATTCAATAATTCTCGAAAACGCCAAACGCCACTTTCATTGAATATATTGTTCATTGGATTTCTGCGTTTGTAAAATACTTCCTTTAAAGAAGTCGGGGGAGCTGTTTTGTATTTTATATCAAGCAGGTGACGTCTGTCACACTCTATACGAATATCCGTGATAGGATATTCCAAACCGCAAGCAGGTTCAATACACTTTTGGTAAGATTGCAATTGCATTATGGAAAATTTATGTGGTACTTATTTAAATCTAAAGAAATCATGTTGAATCCATCTGCACTTAAATTCGTACAAATTGTCAACCACCCTTTCAAAACTACAAGCGTCAAAACAAATCGGATCATCTTTTTGGGCCGGAACGCATATGGAAATTAATGCAACACTTACATTCCTTTGAAATGCATTCCTTTTCGTCAACGTGGCCACAAATACCACATTCACAATGAGTTTGCATGCATTTTCTGGGAGTTTATAGCATTTAACCAATATGAGGGTTATTTTCTGATTAGTAACTCAACACAATCATTATTTTTTTAATTTTTTAGGCTTTGCAGTATTCTTCTCTGCTTTTGCCTTCTCTTCAGCAGCATGTTTTGCTCTAGCTTCCTCAGTTTCTTTACTCTTTTCATCTACTGCTTTCATTACTGATTGAATCAAACCATCCAAGTCACTGTCGGAAACAGAAGGTTCCACTGCACTTGCTATTTGATTAATGGTGTCAGATATTGCAGAACTTACCTCCTCAAAGCTTTCAGGATCCTCGTATGCCGCATTATACAACGCTTTGAGTCTTCTTACGTCAGAAAGTACTTGATCGGTCAACGTTAAACGGTATTTTTTGCCATTTAGCGTTATCTCCTGCATTATCATGCTTGGACTCTCAGTTCTACTTTCATAAAGTTTTCTGTAAATAAAGAACTAATACTAGAAATACGGTGGTTATATGAAATTGGACAGAAAAATCGCACAGAAATCTCAAAGATATTTTATGACTGGTGTAAGTCTTATTACTTCAAACGGTTCTCAAGGACAAAACGTGATGGCAGCCGAATGGACAATGCAAGTCTCTTATGAGCCAATGCTTATTGCTGTTTTTATTCATGAGGATTCAAGTACATTAAAGAATGTACTAGAAACAAAAGCATTCGGAGTAAACGTAGCAAGTGAAGAGCAAACAACTTCTGTAAGTATTGCTGGTGGATATTCTAGAAAAGAAATTGATAAGTTGAGGATCAGAAATGCATTCGGATTTGTGAAAGCAAAGAAGATCAACGTGCCTTTAATTGCAGGTTGCATCCTTAATGCAGAATGTGAAGTAGTAACCACCAAGAAGATTGGTGATCACGTCATGATAGTAGGCAATGTAGTGTTTATTTGTCATGATGTCACAAAGAAACCGCTAGTATATCATCAAGGAAAATACTTCAAAATGGGGCATGCAATAAAGCCATTTAGACAAGAAGTGAAAATTAATTGTAATTTGTTTGATCTATTTAGTAAGCGCGCGAACGGTAAATTTGTTCTCAAATGCGTAGGCATTCTTATTAAATCCAAAGGTAATCTTCTTGTTGAACGCAGTACAAAGTTATCGCTTGAGATTATCCCACATTTTGAACCTGCAAGGGGTCAAGATTATCAAGAAGCACTTGAAAAATATCTAAAGAAATCAAAATTGATTGTGACGGTGAAGCCAAAACCATTCCTTAAAAGACTTATTTTCAAAAATGGCCATAGGATGCAAAGGGCTAATTTCATAATGTTTGAAGGTAGAGTCATAGAAATGTCTAGCAAGTTCAGATGGAAGCCATTGAAACATAACTCACTCTTGAAGAATTTAGATTACGATGTAGTCTAATGCTACTGCATCTGACAACAGAGAAGAATGTCTAGTACTAAGTATGTAGCCATTCTTGATATCGGTTGTTTGAACCCATCTATTCGTAGAACTATAATGTCGTTTTTCTTTCATTTCTTTTTCAATTTCTTTTAGGTCAAACTCCCCTTCTTCTACTTGCTGAGTATTGATGTGTTTTATCGTAATAAGAATTTTTTTTACTTTTACTCTAATCCCAAAACGCCATACGTGATCAGAAGCGTCATCCTCAACTTCCAACAGTTTAATTTTTATTTCCTTTGTTCCCAAGGCATCGTGACTTATTAGACTCCTTTCGTCTACGAAATCTTCAAAACTCATGAATCTATTTCGCATGTTCACATTAAAGAAGTATTCGTTTTATGATGAAACCGAGTGATCAATATGAAAAGGCATTGCGCAATCTTCGAGCTGCAATCCACATCGTTCGCCATTTGATATCGCGTATGTGTTACCTTCATAGGTACATACAAAATCTGTGACAGGATAGGATTCATTCCATTCCTTATAATATTCTCGAAGTTTACGGTGTTCATATTTACCAGTACCTATTCTTTTCTTAGAGAGAAATTTGAATGCAATAATCATTTTTCTTGTCCTATAAAGCTCAAAGGTGTGTATCCATTTAAGGCAACGTAATATCTGGTCATACGGTACACGAAGAGTCGTACTAGTTCCAGATTTAGCCTCAATAGTGTAAATTGTGTTTTCTTTGGTACTCACTGCCAGTATATCAGGAAGTCCTACACTTGGAGAGCCAAGCCTAAATGCTTTCCAATTCTCTATAGAATTGAATCGTTTAACCACTGTATCTTCCCAGTTGTAACCACGCTGCCTTCTTGTTCTTGCAATTCTGCGATTCAACGATTTGCTTCTTTTTCCATTTTTCCTCTTCGTTATCCCGTTAATTTCCGAGTGCATGGCGGACATCTTATTTCTAATTCTAAGCAGTGATTAAGATATAGAGTGTTAGGTAATTATAGTAATACCTAAGCAGTTATTTCATTAGAGCGCACGCTAATTTTGGAGAAGAAATGCTCAGGATTAATATTGTGTCATGTAAATAGAGCCTAATATGTCAACTGAGTCTTCAACGACTTATTTAAAATACAAGAATTATGATGATTTGCTGAAAGTGATTCTCTACTCATCGCAGTCTGTGCTGGGCGTGGTTCCATTGATTTATCATATAAACTACAATAACCTACATGTGGTTTTTGCCCAAACAGGTACGATTGGAGGAGTGATAGTTCACTACATTGTAAGCAACGACAAACCCAACAAGAAATTCATAGAATTAAAGCGACTCAGTGGAGAATTTAATTTCGTAGATAAAATCGGTAGTGACAGCATGTCATTGTACATTCCTATACTTGAACTAGAAAAATCCACTCTCAAATTTCCTTAACAATTGTAAAATTACGTAACTGAATTGAAGTTATATGTTTTAGCGTGTGAGACGTGACTGATTTTTTGTACCTGAAAAGTAAGTGTGTATAATTATATAGTTTCCACCGATGATAAGCAATACCCATAAAACTGAAAACAAAGAGACATTTTCAGAAGTCAGTAAATAACCATAACTAACGCTCACAATTGTGTCTTTGCTGCTCAGATTCTTAATTGATACTAAATAATCACCAGAGAGATCTGGCACAAATGTAACTGTTGGTTTTACCACGTTTTTGTCATAGACAATTATTCCCTGTAAGTTTTCGATCTTAACATTAAATGTAACTGGCGAATCTTGATGTGATAAAAGTAATGTCATAGGCTTGTTCGTTTCGTCTACATGCATTACACTTGAAACGGATTCTTGAGCAGGTATTTGAGTAGCCGCTAGAGTCTCCTTTTCAACAAACCCAGGCATCAAAAAGTCGGTCAAGGAAAAATTCATGAACATTATTAAACCCAGACCGCACATTACTATTCCCGCAAGCAAACCATAACGATGTGTTTGTGTTTCCTTTTCCAAGCAATTTAACTCACGAGTCTCATTCATAATATGCAGATGTATGTATCTGTGTGATACGCACAACTGGTATTGAGCAAAATTTTCTAGATTATTTTTTTATGTTTGTAAAGTGCGTACGCTATTACCAAGTAACCGGCATACCACAAAAGATTGACAGGATGGTTGAGTGTATATTGGTTGTAAACATCCAAGTATGAATACCAGTTGTCGCCAATAGTTGTTAGCACTATGCCTAACGCCAATACAAGCCATGCAATACCTAATACGCCTTGACGAAATACTAGGGCTCCGAGAATGGCACCAGAGAGAATCACTGCAGAACCAACTATGTATGCTAGCCCCAAAAAGAATGTGGTGTCGGCAGCTTGCTCTTGTCCATACTCCAAAAATGCATAAACCGCAGTTATCAAAATGGGTAGTAAGATCACTAGGCTTTTCACGCCAATGCTAATTTTTGGCTTAAAGAATGAGATGTTTTTTGCCAAGTGGTAAAATGTTAATGGGTAAAACGACAACCAGACCCAATCCGCGATTGATGGGCTAGGTGTTTGACCTTGTTGTTCGTATGCGTAGTATATCATCTCGGCAAATGCATTCATCATCATGCCAAGCGATAGTGCAAGGTAAGATTTTCCAAAAACTTCTGAATTCCAATATCGCTTAGACACGAAAAACCCTGCTATCGCAGCAACAAGTGGAGTTATGAAATCGGCAAGCGTTGCAATTAATGATAGCTGAGGATCATCTGGATTCTTGAATGTATATAGATACATTTGAAATGCAATTACAGCTGCAAAAATTAAGCCAAAAACTTTGTAGTTTATTTTTTCTTCTAGTTTTTGTGGAACTTCATCTGGTTCCTTAACACGTTTGTTAAGACGAAACACCTATTCATCACAAACATACTAATTGCATTATATGGCTGTTCTTCAAGGATTCTTTCGTAGGTTGTACTTTCACAATAACTTTATTCTTTTCTATTTCTATACTGATGTTTTCAAAAACTGATCTGTATTTCGTAACTCTCTTTCCGTCATGAGTAGTTGCAAAACCTTCAGGAATCAACATGCCACTCTGAATTAATGTATTTACTTTCCGGTATCCAGATGTTTGTGGTATTCTGCTGGTCTCTAGGATGTCAGAAATTATTCGAGATTCATCGATGACCGCATTTAGAATATTTTTCTTATCTTCATCTCCTAAAGATTCAAGAATTAATTTTGTGAGTGATTGATCCTCTATTGTTATCCATCTTTTTTCCTGGCGTTTTGACTGCTCTAATATCATAATCTTGTCTATGATTTGCCTTTCTACGCCTTCGGCTCCATTTCCGAAAAACTCTCTTAGAACAGAATCTAATTTCCTAAAGTCTTCTACAGCTTGTGTGAATCCTATGCCATGTCGTTCAAAGAGCCTTCTTTCTAACTTCTGATATGTTTGTTCACCAAGGTTCTCTCTTATAGTGGAGTCTAATGATCTTGCAATAAGAGTGTCCAAACCTGACATACTGGTCTGCTAAACGGGTATGAGACATAAAATAAGCTGTATGTCATAAAATATAACAACAATTAAAAGCAATTCTCCTTATTTCCATTTCTGGAAATCACATGTCATTGATAGAGCTAGCTAATATAAAGACGAAGTTAAACTCGGCCCGCTCTGGGTATGTGTTCATACTCATTGCTGCCGCCTTTACTGGACTGATTCATTCACTATCAAAACCACTTCTGTCTTATACTACACCAACTGGGATGGAACTCAATCCTTTAACCCTCGCGGTAATAATCTATTTAATTAACGGTGTTTTTTTTACTCCGATAAGAAAAGATTCTGAACCCATATCCAAAATGGGCAGACGGAATCTAATCCTAATAACCATAATAGGTTTAGCCGAGGTCTCTGGATTAGTACTTTATTTCTTTGGTCTAAGGCAATCTACCGCCGTAAACGCATCAATTCTCACTAACGGAGAAATAGTCTTCTCTATTATTATAGCCCTCACAATCTTCAGAGAGAGACTTCACAAAAAGGAGTTTTTTCCATTCCTGGCTATAATAATGGGGATTATCCTTCTTCCAGTGTGCTATGAATTAGTACAATCTAAGATGACCCTTACTGATTTGCTCTTTGGGAACCTGCTAATTTTGCTGTCAGGGGCCTTTTGTGCCTTGGATATTACTCTCTGCAAATTCGTAACAGGCAAGGTAGATCCAAAAAGGATAACGCAGCTAGTTTCCTTTGTTGGGGCGGCATTTGTTTTGTGCATAATGGCATCATTTCACATACCGTTCCAAGTAGACTTGACACAGCTTCCAAGTATAGCTGTCCTTGGTCTTTTGGGCACAGGAATGGCAACATTCTTGTTCCTAACAGCCCTCAAGCTTATAGGTACAACTAGGACAGTCTTACTTTATTCTACCAATTTTGCTTTTGGGGTTATTTTTGCAATGCTCTTCTTGCATGAATCAATTACCATGATAAATCTAGCCTCAATTGTTTTGGCATCTGCGGGAATTTATTTATTAAGAAATAGGCTTGGATCGATTGAGGAACAAACAAACCCTATAGAAGAACAATCCAAGAAGGGTTCATTCAAAACATTATGCGAGTCTTGTCAACACCATGGTTGTTGCACTTCCTTTGCTGCTCCTCTTCTCTTTCCTACAGATGTAGACAGACTAAAAGATATAGGAAAAGCTGCCAAAGAGCATATCACAGAAACCACTATTCAAGGCAAAAAAGTAAAGACTCTCAAGAAGAAGGAAAATTCTACCCAATGTGTCTTTTGGGATGAAAGTCAGAAAAAGTGTTCAGTCTATAAGAACCGACCATTTGATTGCATAATTTATCCGTTCGACATATTCAAAATAGATGAGAAATATCACTGGATAGTCTATTCGTGTAATCCTCAAAGTAATTGGGAATGGAGTGAAACATATTTACAGATGTTTGAAAATAACCCTCAATTTCATGAAATTTTGGAAAACATAAGCGTCTTTTCAAATCTTGATGAGATTAACAGATTACGAAAATTGGACGACATGTCATATGTTGTTCTAAGACAAGTTAACCTTAGTAAAGTGCTAAACAATCCACAAAGATCTTATTGATAGTAAATTTGGTGCTGTAATATTCTTATGTTACATAATGCAATATATTTTGAAAATCCGTTTCCAAAATTGGGAGAGCAACCTTTTATCCAATAGAAAGTACGATATGACATGAATCGACAAGCAACAAAATTGGAAGATAACGTATGCCAAGCCAATGAAACAAAGATGTCCATGCCCAATTTGTCTGATGGAATCATCCATAACGACATGATAAAAAATGGGTCAGAGTTGGTTTCATTACTGCACGTATTGCTTGAGACTAATCAAGTAAAATACGCAAGCACAATGAAAGGACAGAATAGAGCAGACTTTCTTACTCTTACAAATGGGCTAATCCTTCTAACTGAGAATCTCAGGTAGCACGACAATACAAGCGCAATTTTGTGGTGTGTACTATCCGATTACACACACATCCTAAAGAGAGTTTTCCATTTTCCTAATTGTAATATGTCACCTGATGTAACACACACCTCAGTATTGGATTCGTTGCCAGAATCCAAAACATATGACTACGAAATGCTTTTTGAAAAACTCAAAAATGAGCTATCCAAGTTCGGTCTTACAGCAAATCAATCAAAAGTGTACCTATTCCTTGAAAAATATGGCTCAAGTACAGCCACCCAAGTAAGCAAAACTCTCAAAGTTCCAAGAACAGAAACCTATCATCTCCTTACCAACCTGCAAAATAAAGGTATAGTGTCCGCAACATTTCAACATCCAATCAAATTTTCGGCCATATCGCTTGACAAGGCAATAGGTGTACTCGTTAACGCAGAAAGAGAGAGGGTGAAGAGCCTAGAATCGCAGGAAAAAAACCTGGTAGAACTTTGGAGTGCCATTCCTAACTTTAGAATAAATCAAGAGGACATCAAAGATGGAAAGTTCCAAATGTTGCAAGGGGTAAACCAGATGACCGGAAAAATAAACGATATGATATCTGGCTCCAAGCAAACCGTTCAGATCTTGGCATCGGAAAAGGACTTCATGAAATTTTATCACACAGGTTTTCTTGAACGTATCAAGGACTTGAAAATCGAACCGCAGTTCATTTCCTCGTCCTCTAAGAAAACATCATACATCTTTGAAGGAAGGTTGAAGGATAAAGTGAAGAGACTCCCCCTAAAGGTCAAAGAAGAATTGTGTTTCATTATCAAAGATGATGATGAGTTGCTATTATTCATGAAAAATCCCAGCGAATCACCTCAAAATATCATAGCAATGTGGACAGATTCGTACTCTATGGTTTACACATTGAAATTATTGTTTGCATACATTTGGTCCAATTCCAGATACTTGCGATAGAGATCATGTAACAAAGTGAGGATGCAATATCAAATGAACTTTCAAAATCTCAAACATAGAATGGAATCCCTACTGGTGAAGCCTTGAATGAACTTCGACACAAGAAACATAATGAAAGCTATAGCAAGCCTTGCAATACAAAAAGCACTTTTAGACATCGGTCAACCTGCCTATGACAAAGTTGTAAACAAACTACAAAAAGAATACAAGTGTTACATACCAGATTGTTATGAACATCCAGAATATCTGGAAAATGTACTACATTCGATATTTGGTAATTCTGCAAGTACGATAATTCAGTCTATCAGGGAACAGCTTCTGGAGCACATGCACGATACAAGAATACGTACGTTAGTAATGAAAATAGGTGTTTAGAAGACGCAAATCAATACCACAAAGTTTCAAGTAAAAAAATCATTGTTGTTAAGCGTTATTGGTATAGGTCTTCTTATCGTGCTAGCCACACTTTTTGGTAAAGAAACTGTAAAACTAGTAACTGATTTAACTTACATTCCTGTTTCAGGTACTTTGGTTGTCTTATCTTCAATGCTTTCCATACGATTTAGGAAGACTGGAAATCATGGAAAGGCATGGCTGTTCTTCCTTGCAATATCGGTTTCATGGTTTATCGCAGAAACAACGTGGTCTGCCCTTGAGCTAGTATATCACGAAAACCCATTTCCATCAATAGCTGATGTTTTTTACCTTGCCGGCTATCCTTTCTGGTTTTGTTTCCTCTTCTACTATATAAAACCGGTGAAAAACGCTGTTACAAAGAAGATGATACTTGGAGCAACTGCCATCTCTGTTGCTATGTTGATTCCAAGCACCTACATGGCATATGATCTTGATCCCAAAGTAAGCCTTCTTTCAAATGTGATCGCAACAAGCTATCCAATACTTGATTCAATAATTTTCATCCCAGCTTTAATTGGCATTGTTTTGTTTTTTAGGGGCGAGGTAAATTTTACTTGGTCGCTTGTTTGTATTGGAATTGTCTTACAAAGCGTGGGTGATTCTGGTTTTCAAATTGCTACCTTCACTAACACATACTACACTGGTCATCCTGTAGATATTCTCTTCCTTTGGTCATACATCTTTTTGTCCTTTGGCGTATATGATCATATTCGGATCTTCAAAAAAACTAAGGATGAAAAGTCCAGATCAAATCTAATTTAGTACTTCAACCTTCATCTGATAGATCGAAAAATGAACTTTTCCTTGCCGTCGTAGTCACATTTTATTAAATTCAAAGTCTGTCCAACTTGCAAATTCTCAACATTTTCTATTGTTCCCATAATTCTTATTTGATCCTCAAACTCAGCTATGCAAAAATATTCACCATTTTTACGAGAAAACTCGACAAGTTTTGCTGTTCTTGAAAGAGGTCGCCACATTACATCTCCAAAGCATTTATTGCAAAAATCGCTAGGTGGCCATACTAGCTTATCACATTTTTTGCATTCGCTGCAAGTAAAATTGTTATTCTTTAATTCTTGTTCGAATTTGTTCATTGCTCTAATATCAATACCGTAGATGATGTAGCTGCGGCAGACATATTATGAACCAAGCCCGTTTTTGCACCATCTACTTGTCTTTTCTCCGCTTTACCTTGGAGCTGTTGAAATATCTCAATTGTCTGTGCTATGCCAGTTGCACCAAGCGGATGACCGCTTCCAATTAATCCTCCTCTTGGATTTATCTTCCTGTCATCTGTTTCATGCAATCTTCGGACGTAAGATCCTCCCTCGCCTTTTCGAGTCAGTCCAAGATCTTCTAATTCTATAATTTCACAGATACTAAAGGCATCATGTAATTCAGCCACATCAATATCATTATGTGTCTTTTTTGACATTTTATATGCATCAGCAGCTGATATGATTGTTGATTTCATTGACGAAAGATCCTCATTCCTCGTAAATCCAGCAGAAATTGCTTTTTGGCCAATTCCTGTTATCCAAACAGGCTGGTCGCAAATTTTTTTTATGTGATCTTCTGAAGCCAGAAGTATAGCAGCAGATCCATTACATGGCATCGAGCAGTCCAAGAGTCGAACGTTTTCTGTAAGGTGTTTTGATTGCATAATATCTTCAATAGAGTATGCATTCTCAAAGAGCGCATAAGGATTATCCAGTGCGTTTCTATGATTCTTGGCTCCGACGTATGCAAGATCCTCTAATGTAGTACCAAATTTTCTCATGTGAGCACTAGTAAACATGGATGACCAGTAAATCGGATGTTTGTATTGACCTCTTGATTTATCCCACTCTAATACGAGGCCTGGACTGTCTGCCTTTTCGGATCCTATTATCAAGGCAGTATCAGCAAGTCCTGAGGAAATATAGGCATAGGCTGACACTATACAGTTCGTGCCTGAATTGCATA
Organism: Thaumarchaeota archaeon 13_1_20CM_2_39_20; assembly: GCA_001920395.1. GTDB lineage: Archaea > Thermoproteota > Nitrososphaeria > Nitrososphaerales > Nitrosopumilaceae > Nitrosotalea. The sequence goes on along the minus strand of MNJS01000012.1, from coordinate 7,521 downwards.
AGCTCTCTACAGAATGAGCGATTTTAGGAGAAATCCCCGAAAGCTCAGAGACTATGTTTGCCAGATACTTGTTGTTTGCATTTGTAGATGTGAGAACTGCATCTATATCTCCCTGAGACAAGTCAGGTATACTATCAAAGACTGGTTTGACTGCTGATACCATAAGTGACTCTATAGAAATATCGCTTTTGGTAAATTTTGTAATCCCCCCTCCAGCAATTCCTACTTTTCTCAATTCATATCACTTGCCACCGCAGAGATAAGGAGCATAAATGATTTTTGTACATCCCCGATTGGATTGAATTGAAGAATCGGAAGGTCTAACCCAGCCCTGACAAATTTTGCTAATTTTTTCCCTATATCCTCCGGTGTTCCGCATATTGCCAAGTCATCCACCATGAAATCAGGAACCATCTTGTGGTTTTCGTCCAAACCTGACTTTGCATATTCTTCACGTATAGCGGCTACCTGCTCTTGATATCCGTTTCTTGCCAAAAATTCTCGATAAATTTTTCCTACAGAGACATAAAACGCTATTGTCTTTTTTGCTCTATCAATTGCTTCTTCCTCATCATCTGAAACTGCGGTGATTAGCTGACAGGCCACCTCAATTTTTCTTATTTGTTGCATTCTATGTACCGTCTTTTGCAGCTCACTTATGGGTCTTAAGTATAGAATTACTCCGTCGCCAATTTCCCATGTCAATTCCAGCATCTTCTGATTCACCGCTGCAAGATATATTGGAATATGTTTTCGTGGAGCATTTATTAGCAAACTGAAATTTTTCAAATCAAACATCTTTCCTTTATAATTTACCTTATTTCCTTGAATGATTGTGCGTATCACCTTAACATATTCACGCATTCTTTGAAGTGGTTCTACAAATTCTAATCCATGCCAATCTTCTACTATGGGTCTACTGCTTGTGCCAAGTCCTAAGATGAACCTACCTTGAGAAATTGTGTCAAGAGAAGCTGCCGCCATTGCAATAAGAGAGGGGGAACGAGAGTAGATATTGATAATCGAAGAGCCGAGTTTTGGCTTCTTTGCAATTTGAGATACCATAGATATCACTGAACAACATTCCATGCCCCACGTCTCTGGGATCCAGATCGAATCAGGATTGTACTTGGACAGGATTCTGGAACATTCTATTATATCATTGATGGAAAGTAGAGAGCCTAAACTAAACGCTATTCTCAATGATAATCACTTCATTGAAAGAAAATGTTTGTACTTCACAGACTTCATTTCATCAACACATTCTTCAATATCTTTATGCGAATCTATAGAATGCCAGAATACTCGGGTGTACTTTATTGCATGTAAATTGCCCTTCTTTGACAAAGTCGGAAACGTTGTATTTTCTATATTTCCTACACGTGGCAGATACCTAATGACATCACTTGATAAATGATAAACTCCTGCGTTCATCCAGTGATGAAATATTTCTGGCTTCTCCTCAAATTTTTGCACTTTATCACCACTAACATCTACCAATCCAAATGAAGTCCGCAAAGGAATAATGGCCATCGTGTTTGAATATTTCTTTAATTTCCTGAAATCAAGGTCAGTTATAACATCGCCGTTTATAACAAAGAAGCCGTTTGAATCAAGATGGTGTTGTACTTTTTTTATTGCGCCTCCAGTCCCAAGGGGTGTCTTTTCTATCGAGTACATGATGTCTACTCCGAGATTTTTGGAATCCAAATAATGGATCAAGTCATCGCTTCTATAGCCTGCACAAATTACAAATTCCTTTACACCAAATTTCTTGAAATATCTTATCTGCCACTCTATTATAGGAATATTGTCTAACGGAACAAGAGGTTTAGGGATATAATCTGTAATCGGCCTGAGCCTTTTTCCTAATCCACCTGAGAGAAGAACTGCTTTCACACACTGTCACCTCAACATTTAACATTAAAAGATTTGGAAATAATGCAAAATCGATAATTGCAACCTATTGTATATTATTGATTCGCATTGGATCAAAAATAACGCATGCAAAAAACGCAGTTAGAATCATTCTTTTCTCTTTGGCTCTGTCAGGTAATAGTGCAATTCAGCATATAACACTCCACACAATGTCCTTCGTCTTGAGTATGTTCATAGTTGTACGTTTTCAGAGAATCCTGACCACATTTAGCACATGTTACCATTTGATTGATAGTTATAAAACACGTACTGATTTTTTAATCTTGATGCTACCTAAGACAGTAATAATAATGCCTATGATAACAACAGCACCAAATTCTCCTCTTACAGATGATGGAATGGCGTTTCCTTGCAATACAAAGATTATACCCACTCCAATTATCACCAATGCTCCTCCTACGATGATCAAAATCCCAACCGCCTTGGACGGCTCCTTTCTTGTAATGAAAAATGATGTTATGAGCATGATGGCCGGTATTACACCAAATATTACGCCTCTTGTTTTAACATCTGTGTGGAGAAAAGCTGTGTTTTGAAGACCAAGATTTTCGTTTATTGCAATTATTGAATCAGCGCCATAAATTGCAAGCATGATTATTGATATTATCGACAGTACAATAGCTGCCTTTGCCATGAGGTGGCTCTGATCAAATAGAACTAATAAACCTTCGACGTCCAAGGTAATTCATTCTACAAACATTAGCAGATCAGAAATTCAAACTAAATATTATGCATGCACAAAATTGAATACAATATCACCAAAGAAAACCTGAATCAAAAATCCGCCCGTAATGTAAATAAGATATGGAATTCCTGGAGTCACCCATGTATTAACGGCATTGCAAAAGGCGGTGTTTTCCGCATGTCGTACTGAGAAATCCAATCTTTTTGCGTTATCCTCGATCCTTTCTATGGAGAATGAATACTTTGGATTCTTCGCTCTGTATCCTATAAAGACTGCAATGACTTTGTTTAATCTTGATTCATTAAATCCTTCGAATATATTTTCATGTTTCAAAATGGCCAGAAGGTTACGAATAACATTGACAATTATTGGGCTTATAGACAGTATTGCTCCATTTGTCAACGTAGTAAACGGGGTTATCTCCTTTCCGGTAAAAGTGGCATGAGGTGCCAGGCCAGCAAGGACTATCAAGCAGAGGGCATCAGCTCCTCCAAAAACACCCATTCTCCAAACAAAGAGCGCCACAGGCACAATAATCATCGAAAATCCCATGATCTTAATAGCGGACCATAGATCGGGTTCAAAAAAGATTATCACGGCGGCAATAACACCGAAAACTATCCATAACATATCATTGATCTCTCGTTTTCTTATGTCTATTACTGATGCGACAAATAGCATACATAACGCTAACAGTATTCTAACCGTGTTCAGATCAAAATATGATCCCAACAACTAAAAAATTCCCTCCAACGAAAACTCACTGTTCACGAATTTGCTGGCCATCATGCTGTTATGTTTTGATATTACACAGCACGACATATTTTTTAATTCTAATTCCCAGAATTGGGAGAGCAACCTTAAATTCAATTTTAGAAATATATACATATGAAATATTTTTCCTCCATTCATGACCGAAAAAGCAGGAAATATGTCATATACTACTCCATAGTCCTGGTCGGAGTAATGGCAACAGTGGTTATCGAAACATTCCAATTTATACATCAACCACCCATTCAAGGAACAATGACCTTTTTTGAGGGATTCTTCTCACTTTTCATGCTAAGTCGCCATGAAAAGGTTGGAAGTGCACTTCTCTCACACCTATCCAAAGCAAGGCACATTCCAAAGCTATCTCTCTTTTAATCCAGGTATCCTTTCTTTTATTTCAGAAAATCTCTCAGCGAAACTTATCTTCTCGCTTATTCCTTCTAGCATATTCTTCTTTTTTAAGAAGAAAAAGCCTCCTGCGCCTGCAGCAACAGGAATTATGATGAACAAAGGATTAATTCCTAATACGCTTAACTGAGACCCGGAGCCGGATTGGGCAGCGGAGGCACCTCCGCTAGACGATACCAGAGGCTGATTAACGTTGACATCCTTACTTGCGGAAGCTATACCATATATCCCTCCTTGGGCAGTAACTTGAATTGTTATCTTAGTTGGATCTTGTGCAATCAAAGAAATTTTTGCATTTCCATTTTCATCTGTTATAGTTTCTTTACTTTGAATTTGAGCACCGTTTACATTCCATTCTACACTTACTCCTGAAAGTGGCTTGTCATGATAGTGAACTGTAGCTGTGGCTTCCAAGCTTGCATTTGGATTAGTGTAATCATTAGAGACAATACCGATGGCAGGAGATAGACTGACAACCGATACTGTGTATTTGGCCAGTGGTAACTCATTGTCAAGTACTGACAATTCGGTAGTACCTGCACTCTTTGGCTGTACGACAAAAGTTGAGTAGTATGTTCCCCCTTTCACTGTGACTGTATCAGGAGTTACCATTACTGATGGATCACTTGATACGATTTTGACTTCCATATCACCCAATGTTGTAAATGGGAGTTGTTGACTGTCTAATAGCTCAATTGAAAACGTATCTTCCATATTGGCAAGAATCTTTTGAGGGTAATCCATCTCTAGAGCTTGTGGTTTTGCAGAAAACCCGTCAATTGGAATAGAAGTCGAGTAATCTTGCGTTGTTATAGAGATGGTACCGGTCCCTTCTTTTAATAATGAAGACTTCACTAGTGCAATTGATTGATACTTTGGTATTGTAACTTGTTCAGTTTGAATTAGTTCCTTGGGCGATATTAGTGGTGTCACATCAGATGCAAAGACGTTTAACGCACCGCTTTTTGTCATATATTCGGCGAGAGGAAAATCAGTATGCGTTAGTACCTTTGGCACTAGTGGTTCGGCCACAAGCGAAAACGTACTTGCTGCAGCAGATGAAATGGTAAGGGAAATTGGCTGAGGGCTGTCAGTTACTACATTCAAAGTTACAGACTTTGCAACAGTTCCCACAGTGGCAAACACCAATGCTGCCTGAGAACCATGATCTAGCTTTACATTGTCCACTGACAGTGCCTTTTGATCTGAAGAATCTATATGTACAAGCATGTTTTCCTTTGCTAAAACGGGGTTTCCTGAACTGTCCTGTAAATGAAGGACGCCGATTATCTCCCGTTGACCAGTTGCCAAGATTGGCAAAATATCGACTCTGGCTGATTTGTCATCAAACAAGGCATTTGTCGCCGATACGGTAATTTGTGTCGGTGCAGAAACCATAAATCCCTTAGCAGATGTGCTGACAGAATATGTTCCGCTTAATCCCGCGTTAACTGATATTGGAATAGCTGCCCAGTAGGAGTCTTTCTTTACTATTAGGGGTCCATTTGCCTGAATAACGGTATTCTGTCCGCTTGTGTTTATTGATTCTACTCCTGACGAGTTTGTGATTTGTACTTGTATTGGAACGTCCTCTTTGGCTTTTGCTGGATTTCCAGAGGAATCGTGAAGCTGAACCACGAGATATCCATTAGCTGCGCTAGAAGCGCTTAGTGTTTGTGGGTAAACGTAGGCTTGAATTGTCTGTGGAGAATCTTGAGTCTGTACAGTAACAGGAGTGCTAACTGACTGCATGGATGGTGAAGCAGCAGAGATCTGAGCAGTTCCCTCCTGCTTTGTCTCAAATTGGCCAACGGCAAAGTAGGATCCCTTTACAATAGTAATCTGGTTGGTCGTAATACTTGCTACCCCCGAATCAGAAGAGGTTATTGTTATGGGGATGTCTGCGTTGGCATAGGTTGGAAATCCATCTCCATTTGCAAGTTCAACGGTTACATAACCAAGTTTTGGACCATTACTTGAGAAAGTAGTAGGCGTTGTTTTTATCAGCAAATTCGCGGCAGTGACAGTATTCTTGTACACTGTTACCTTGTATTCCATTGAATGAAATCCGGGTGCTGCAATAGCAATTGTTGCATCTCCGGCTCCTACTGCCTTTATCGCGACATCTGTGACAAACCCTCCTTTTTCCGTTTCTGTTCCAAGAATTTGTATAATTGAGGAATCCGATGAGGTAGCAATTAATTTATCAATCTTTACTATATCATCCGAATTAGAATAAACTTGAAGAATTCCATCTGTGTTTTCCATTATTTTATTTGGAACTAGTCTTACCCCAATTTCGCTATCAGATTGACCATATGCATAATGAATCCATATTGTAAGACAAACTATGACAGCTAGGATGTATCTCAATTTATTATCCATGTTTTAAATTCTGATATAAGCGACGGTATGACATATCCAGTAACATACTCATGATCTCATTAGCATGGAACTGATATTAATGAGGTGAGTCTGAATCATAGCAATGCTTATCATAGTAAATACTATAAGCAGGATGCAATACAAGAATCCCCCCGAATATGCTCCCTTTGTAATCTTGCCTATGAATAGACCTGATAACCACGCCTGGACGATAAGAGCGATTGCTACTTTTTCAAGGAATGGATTCGGCTGGCTACCTGCACTCTTTTGTGTCTTGTCCAAGTTCTTTTGTTCATTGATGGCGGCAAAAGAGTCTATAGTTAGAAGAGTTGTAAAACCAGTCACTATAATGAGCATAAAGCCAACCATAACATACACCTTTAACTCTTCACGTTTGTTTTTTTCAATATCATGAATTTTTCCGCTAGTGTTAGCCAGCGAATCAAGACTGGTTACTGTACCGCCTCCTGACGATATGATTTCAAATAATATCTTAAAAGAGATCAATACCTGGAAATTTCCAATTTCTTTTCTTAATGCATCATAGATATTATTTAGCACTACACCCCATTCTAGTTTATTTGATATCGAGTTTGCAATAACGTTAAACGACTTGAAATCCTTTCGTTTACAGGCACGAATTATACATTTTTCAGGCCCCATTCCTGCCTTTCTTGCTTCGGTGATATCTCGTAAGATTTGAGGAGTTGCACCTTCTGCATCTATGTTTAGCTGATAAATTTTCTTGAATTTTAAGGCAGGCGAGATAGACCCAGCTATTAGTGCAGCACCTAAGAGGTACGCGTCCATATGAAAGCTTGAAAGAGCGTTGGTAAGAATCAAAATGGTAACAATCAAAACGCCTGGGACTACGGACTTTATAATTTTTTTAACAGGTAGCTCAGGAATGTTAGCATTAACCATATTCTTGACTATTATTAAAAACATTACTGACATTAATGGCGAAAATATCAAAAGTATATACGGTGGGTCACTATGAGTTTGTGATCCTGAAGAATTGCCCATTGGATTGGAACCCACGGATGCAAGCAATATGAATACAGCTAATATGACAATTTGCATGGTAAGCCAACCGTGTATTACACCGCTTAGTTTTTCAACGACTCGTTTTTCCTCATTTTCAAGAGAGTTAAACGCGCTCTCCATCTTACTTTTAAGATAGTTTACTACATTACCGCCACTCTGAATTGCTGATACGTATCCGGAAAGAAATTCTCCAAACGTTCTTGAGGCCTGCCTGTCTTTCCACTCTGAATTGCTGATACGTATCCGGAAAGAAATTCTCCAAACGTTCTTGAGGCCTGCCTGTCTTT
>MNJS01000021.1 GCA_001920395.1 Thaumarchaeota archaeon 13_1_20CM_2_39_20 | reverse complement strand
CCCAAGGGATGTTGACATAAAGATTATAGTTTCAGGTGGATTCCAGCCCATAACAAAGTTAATTCACACGCCGGTTTCACAAACCAATTATGTTTATACCTGTACAGTAGATGGTTGTAATTTTACACCTTGATAATATAATTACAATTTAGCAGATAAATCAATATAGGTAGCGTTTGCTCAGACTAATTGAGTTGACGAAAAGCGAATACGAAAAATTACTTAAGAAGATACAGGATAAGGTATCTGAAACAAGGAAAGTCTCCACTTCTAGATTTGAACTTCCAAAAGCGGACATTATGTGGCAGGGAAACAGGACGTTCTTTAGAAACTTTGCCGAGTTTCCCAAGGTTCTTCGAAGAGATCCTGAAAAGGTTCTCCAATACCTATCAAAGGAATTTGCAACTCCTGCCCAATATACTGGTGATAAGGCTGTCTTCGTAGGTAAGAAAGAACCACACGAGTTTACTTCACTACTGGCTATATACTTAAAGGAATATGTGGAGTGTCCAACCTGCAAAAGTCCTGATACGAGGGTAGAGAAGTTAAACAGGGTTACTTTTCTTATATGCGAAGCCTGTGGAGCTAAATCACCTCTCAAGGGTCAATACGCATAATGCCGTTTGCCGTAAGAATGGTCAACTATCAGCGTAGTAGAATGCTGAACATATGCGACGTAGATTTGGTAGGAAGAACAGTGAGGGAATCCGAATTAACTTTGAATATCAGTAGGAGTTATTTTGCAGAACGTATTGTTGAAGATAAAGAAGCGGAGGATCTACTGAAAAAATCTTCAATAATTAACATGGCAGGAAAAGAAACAATTGCGCTTTCGATAAAAATAGGAGTAGGATCTTCAAAAGGAGTAAAAGAAATTGATGGAATTCCGTTTCTTTTGGTTTTCAAGTTTTAAAAATACAACAATTATATACGCACTGAACTGATCGTTCACTGAGACTTTTGGGTAAGCGCAAAGTACTAAGCGAAAGTGAACTAAAAGAAATGAAGTTACCTGAAGAAGGTGAGTTACTTGGAAGAGTAATCAAACTTTTGGGCAGCGATCACGTTCTGGTAAAATGTTCAGATGATAAAACAAGGATGGGTAGAATCCGTGGAAAACTAAAGCGAAAAATCTGGATTCGTGATAATGATGTCGTAACTATAGCTCCGTGGGATTTTAGAGCAGATGACCGAGGTGATATCACATGGAGATACACACTATCACAAGTAGACTGGTTAAAGGAAAACGGATATCTTCCAAAGGACTTCTAGCGTAGTAACCGATTTTACCAAGTCAGTTTAATTGATAATGTTGTCTGATGATATCCAAGAGAGATTAGAAAAGAAGATAGAAGATAGACTTGTTCAGAAGGATAGAGAAAAAAAAACCGAAAAGGACATCTTTAACAAAAACAAGGTGATCAGTGAGGTCCTTGACAAATCTACCATCATGACTCTTTCGGGGATGATAAATGATGGAACCTTATCATACGTGAACGGAGCTGTAGGCTCTGGAAAGGAGTCCAAAATATATTGGGGGGTAGATCCGTCATGTAACGATCTTGCAATAAAAATATACCTAGTTACTACATCGAACTTTAAAAAAAGAATGCACTATTTGATAGGTGACCACAGATTTACTCGTATGAAGAAGGGTACTAGAAATATGGTCGCGCTTTGGACAAGAAAGGAATTTGATATTTTGAACCAGTGTCTTAAATCTGGAATTCCTTGTGTAAAGCCAATAACTGTTAATAAAAATGTCGTTGTATTAGAATTTGTAGGAAAGGACGGAGTTCCTTCACCAACGTTAGTGGAGGCTGAAGTTGATTACGACGATTATGAAAATGCGGTAAAGATTATTTCAGATTTATATCGTAGAGCAAAAATAGTTCATGCGGACCTGTCTGAGTATAATATCCTTAAAACTGATAAGGGACTGGTAGTGTTCGATTTTGGATCTGCGGTAGATATAAGACATCCCAATGCAAAAGAATTTCTTGAAAGAGATATTAGGAATATAACTAAATTCTTCGTCAAGAGAGGTTTAACAGTGGAAAATCCCATTGATGTGTTTGAGAGGCTAATCAAATGATTTTTGAAAAAACAATTATGATTCCCCTTGACAGAGTAGGAGTTTTGATAGGAAAGTCAGGAAAAATCAAGGCCAAGATAGAAAAAATATGCCTAGTCTCTCTATTGATTGATGGTCAGACAGGTGAGATTATCATAAGCGGAACAGGCGATGTTGAAAGTATGATGCCGTTTAAGGCTGAAGAGATGGTTATGGCTATAGGGAGAGGATTTTCAGCAGAAAAAGCTATGCGTCTGTTAGAAGGTGAAAACTCCTTACATATAATTGATTTACGCGAATTTGCCGGTAAATCCTCATCGCAAATTGAAAGAATACGGGGTAGAATAATAGGCGAAGGTGGACGAGTGAGAAAAAATGTTGAAGAACTCAGTGGTGCAAGTATATCTGTATACGGCCGTACGGTAGCAATAATTGGAGAAGGAAGACAACTACGGTCTGCCGTCCATGCAATATCTTCGCTTTCAAGCGGCAGTACCCATGGAAAAGTTTACAATGACCTTCAGGATTCAAGAAGGAAACAGAAAATAGAGAAATTGCAGCTTTGGGAGGGTGAAAATGTCTTCAAGTAAGGAAATTTTCAGTCAAATTTCTCCAAGTGAGTTCTTTTACAGGAATAGAGACCTTGCTGGCTTTAGTAACCCGACAAGATCACTATATACTTCCGTAAGAGAATTTGTAGAAAATTCGCTTGATGCTTGCGACCAGAAGCGAATTTTGCCTGATATCCATCTTTCAATAAAAGCAGCGGATTCCGAACAACCTGATCCTAAGCACTATGTGCTAACTGTCAAAGACAATGGTCCTGGTGTAGATCCTAAACATATCCCGCTTGCGTTTGGTACAGTTCTATATGGCTCTAAATTCGGTTTAAAACAAGCTAGAGGAATGTTTGGTCTGGGCGCAACCATGGCCATATTGTATGGTCAAATCACGACCAATAAGCCCGTGACCGTAAAAAGTTGTGCTGATGGAAAAACTCTTGATGAATTTGTGATGCTACTTGATATTCAGAAAAACAAACCTGTAATATTGAAACATACAACAAAGGAAGCAGCCAAATCCGGTCTCTCAGTGAGCATAGTTCTTGAGGGAGATTATTCTAAAGCCGGAACAAAAATACGAGATTATGTATCTCAAACATCTCTGATTACTCCATATGCTTCTATAACATTTGAAGATCCTAGCGGCGAAAAATTCCATTACCCTCGAATCGTGAAGGAAATGCCTCCACCTCCCACAGCCATCAAACCTCACTCCCATGGCGTTGATGTTGAAACGCTCAGAAGGATGATCGTTGATACTCATTACCAGATTCCCGCTGTAGATAATAAAATGATAGAAAAGGTTAGAAAAGAATTAGGAATGCAAAAGAAAAATTCGTCTCCTAAAGATATATTTAATAGAGCAGAGAAGCGGTGGGCTGACCTATCAAGGCCTGTAAGAACAATAATAGCAGTTATGTCTTTCATGAATATTGATTTTGAGAGATTAAGGAAGATAAGAATTGATGACGTAGACGTCGCAAACAAGAAAATTGCATACTGGGATTTTGGTGAGTCACAGTCTCACATTGTAGAGGTCGATCCTGAAAGTACTTACTACAAGCAACTTGCAAACACAGTACAAGGTGAGACACTCCTTACGTTCTTAACAAAAAGATTTCAGAGGGTGGGTCCTACGACGGCAGAAAAATTCTGTGAATTCGCTAAATTCAAGTCAGAGAAAAGAATAGGTAGTATGACAAACGAGGAATTGGTTAAGTTAGCTGATGCATTACAGAAGTTTGATGAATTTCTGGCACCGGACCCTAGCTGTTTGGCACCTCTGGGAGAAGAACCTTTGTCCAAAGGAATAATAAAATTTTTCAATCCGGAATTCGCGGCAGTAATTCAACGCAACGCTTCAGCCTATTCTGGATTCCCATTTATTGTTGAAATGGGAATTGCCTATGGGGGAGATATACCGCCCGCGGGACTCAAAGTCTACCGATTTGCTAATCGTATCCCGCTTCTTTATGATGAAGGAAGCGATGTCGTCTTGAAAGTGATTAACGAAACCGACTGGAGTAGGTATAAGGTGAAAGGTGATCCTCCTCTTGTACTTGTATCTCATATTTGTTCAACCAGAATTCCATATAAAACGGTGGGGAAAGAAAATGTGGCTGACAGACCAGAGCTAGAACGGGAATTAAAGAACGCATTACAATATCTGGCAAGAAAACTTGCCGTTCATATGTCAAGACAAGGGATAGCTGAAATGGCAAAAAAGAGAGCTAATCTTTATGCCAAGTATGTGCCTTTGATTGCGCAGTTTGCTACAGAATTATCTGGAAAGAAAAAAGAACCAAATTATAAACAGCTCGTAAGGATGGGAAGTGAGATTGAAGAACAAATCTAGTAGAACGAAAACCGCTGAAGCAAGAAAACAGAGATTACTCTCACTCTTAGAAAAACATGGTCTTGGCATCTATGAAGACCTGGACAAGGGTAAATTCCCGCAATTTGTCGTGCCAAGCAGATCTGTTAACAATATTGTTTATGACAAAAAGCTCAGACAGTATATTCTTGGTAGTGCTAATTCAGTAAGAAGCGCGAGAAACATGTCACAGCTCCGTTCTTACACGCAACTTGCATGGCTTGCCTTTTTCGTGAACAGATTAGTAAAGGAAGGCAAGTCGTCTACGTTAAGAGACATCTATTATTCGTCTCAAGCATTTAGCATAGATTTTGAAGATCAGCCAGAATCAGACAATATTATAGTGGATTTAGAAGCTGTCCTGGCAAGTCCCCGTGAAGAGTTTCACATATTTCCTGAGGAGAGAAGCAGCGTTTTTGGAGATTTGACAATCGAATATACAGTACCAGGATACGAAGGAAAAAGAGTCAATCTTTCAGATCACCCGGATGGTTACCTGATAGGTCCAAGTCTGAGTAGCGCAGAACTAGTCGATACAAATGCGGAATTGGTTATTGCAATTGAGAAGGGAGGTCTCTTTACTAGGTTTGTGGAGGAAAATGTTCACAAGAAATTTAAAGCCATAATAGTGGACACGGCGGGGCAAGCACCCCGTTCTACTAGGAACCTTCTCCGAAGGCTCAACAATGAACTAAGTCTACCCGTAGTTATTCTGGCTGACGGTGATGTATATGGAGAACACATTGCAATGGTTATCAAATCGGGCTCAGCAAATGCAGCACATTTAAGAGAACTGACCGTACCTGATGCGAAGTGGTTGGGAGTTTGGGCAACCGACATTGAAAAGTATAAGCTCCCAACCATTCCAATGACTGAGGCTGACATCAAAAGAATTTATGATTTACAAAAAGATCCAAGATATCAGGAAGGAATATGGAAAAAACAGCTGGAGGCTTTCCTTAAACTCAAAAGAAAAGCAGAACTTGAGGCATTCTCAAAGTATGGGCTGACTAATATTACTGATAAGTACCTACCTGCAAAACTTGAGGAATCAAAGAGTTTATAGTTTCTTTATTCTCAAGGTCAATACTCCGTTTCTGTACTTGAAGTCATGTATTCCCATGTCAGGGGTTGCTTCAATTGGGACTTCCTTCGAAAAGTGTCCTGATCCCCTTATGTACAGGATGCCATCTATCAATCTGACTGTGATTTGATCCTCAGGTCCTGGTACCTCTGCTACGAATACTATTTCCTTGTCCCCTTTTATGAGGTCATAGACCCAGTTCTTTGAATCAACTTCTTTAGCTGCGTACTGCGGTTGGCTTTCCTTAGTCATTGTCTTGAGAACTCTAACCCAGTAAATCATTATGGCTGCAGTTATTCCTATGAGGATAAAACTAACGAATCCTTGTGATGACCGTAATGACAGAATGTATACTACGCCCAAAAATAACAATACCATTAGAGGGATTATAAAATCAAATGACTTATCATTGGAGTATCTACTTTTGTAGCTCGTCAACCTGTTCTGTATAACCAACTATTTCTCCAAATATAAACACTCGTAGTAATTTATGAGAATTCAAAAAGTCGTGCAATCAAATTTGTTCAGATCTCAGTACAGCGAAAACTAACTGGGTCTGAGAACTATGTGGTTTCCCACCTCTTGAACAAGTCATGCTCAATACCAAACTGGTCAAGACATTTACCTATTACATGATTTACGATATCGTCCACACTTTTAGGCTTGTTATAAAATCCTGGCGTTGCCGGAAGAATCACAACCCCTATCCTCGCAAGTTTTACCATATTCTCTAGGTGAATACTCGTTAACGGTGTTTCTCTTGGAACTATTACAAGTTTTCGTGATTCTTTTATTGTTACACCGGCGGCACGAGCCACGAGAGTCTCCTCATAGCCATTTGCTATACTTGAAAGAGTTTTCATGCTACAAGGAATAATTATCATCCCATCTGTTTTGTGAGTACCACTAGAAACGCTCGCAGCCATATTGGAATCATCAGAATAATGACTTGCTAATGACCTTACATATTTGAAATCGTAATCAGTTTCAAGGGTAAGACACTTTTTTCCCCATTCTGTCATTATCAAGTGAACAACAACCTTGTATCTCTTTAATACCTCCAGCATTCTTACGCCATACAGCATTCCAGAGCTTCCGGTTAGTCCAACTACTAGCCTCATATTAAAACTCCTTATACTCTATATTTAATTTCAGCTATAATTTGGCATCTTTAATTATGAGAAATTTTGTCTCAATAATTATGAGTGCGAACCCAGATACCATGGAAGAAAAGCTTGCTTCAGAGCTTAGACTATCTTCTCTACAAGCAAAGATCTTTGTTCTTGTGGTAAAAAAGGGAAAAATGTCTGCAAGAGATATGGCAGAAAATCTTTGCATAACCGAAGCAGAGGCAAAACAAATAGCACAAAGTCTAATTGACTTGGGTGGATTTATTGACATAACAAAGACTGAATACGAATCAACACATCCGAGGTTTGCCGTAGTCAATATGTATAGAAGAATGTGCGAAAGAGAAAAGATACCGTTTAAGAAGAATCTTTTGGTAGACAACATTTCAATTGCTCTTGAAAAACCGTATGATGATGCAAGAACTAAATAGACCAAAATATGGAGTAGGAACGATGTCATCTGATAAAGATTCATGTACACACGAAATAGTTTACTTTGGAGTAACAAATCTAAATTATGAGAGGAAAACTATAGGTTCTGTTGACATATGGCGATGTGTAAAGTGCAAGAAGATATTTTGTGAGGAGAAACAATTGGGAATAGAAAGTATAGTCGATTATGTTGGCATGCCAAAGATATCCTCGGATCAGAAATGGGCTGTTCTTTTATGCAACCTAAAAAAACATAAAGAGAAATGGAAACTTGTTAAGATAAAGAAAGACGATGAGATTCAGCACGAATGCTTGGATGAAAAAATCACGACGCTAAAGGTACAAGATTTCAAAATTCAGGATGACAAACATTGGAATTTCTTAATAGAAAACTCTGTCAACAAGGCAGTAGAGATCTAGTTACGATATGGATATGCAGATTCATATTAATAATGTTCATGGGAGTCAGATGGCGGCCAAAATAACCGGCACTTTTACTATTGACAATCACACATTCAAATTTAGTGCTATAGCCTTTGGAAGGATAGGCGGGCATAATATAGGAGCAAAAATTTCTAAATCAGCTGAAAAGGGGCTTGCTAAGCTTGGCTATGACATAAATGAGATAATAAACGAGTTGCAACAGAAACTTGTGAAGGGCGACATTACTCTTCCTGAAGGAATCAAAAAAGAATCTTTTGCAGACGGCTAGAACTGAGCTTCTTCTAATGCCTTATGGCAAGTGCAGCCTCGTTGTTGAGGAATAAAGTCTAGCACCAATCCGAGCATCTTTTTTGTAGTTTGGACATTTTTTGATAGCGTTTCTAAAACTTCCTTTGCACTAACTGGCTTATCTGCCCATACATCATAGTCGGTTACTGTTGAAATTGAAACATAACACATCTGTGCCTCCCTAGCTAGTTGACATTCGGGAACAAGCGTCATTCCTATTATGTCGGCTCTAACTATATTCTTATAGAAATTTGACTCAGCCCTAGTTGAAAACCTTGGTCCTTCAATACAAACATACGTCGCATCTTTTTTGATATGAAGGTTAATTGTTTTAGCAGCGTTGCTAACGGCATTTTGAAGATCTGGACAGAACGGATCCGCTACTGATATGTGAATTACTTTTGCATCTTCGAAGAATGTGTATTTTCTTGACTTTGTAAAATCTATGAACTGTGATGGGAGAACAAAATCTCCAGGTTTTAGATCTTGCCGTAGACTTCCGACAGCCGAAGGTGCAATAACTCTCTTAATCCCCATCTCTTTGAATGCCCAAATATTTGCTCTAAAGTTGATAAGATGCGGAGGAATGGTGTGCTTCTTACCATGCCTTGGCATAAAGGCAACTTTTTTTCCTTTATAGACACCTACCGTTATGGAGTCAGAGGTTTTTCCAAAAGGTGTCTCTACGGTGATCTCTTTGCCCTCGCTCAACAGTCCTGGATCATAGACACCCGTTCCACCAAAAATACCAATTTCTGCCTGTTCTATCAATATTTCACCAATGACTCGTATCTGTAATTCTTTATAGCTTTGGATCCTTTCAGATCAGTTAATTCAATAATAAAAGCAAAACCAGCAACCTTGCCTCCTATCTTCTCGATTAGTTTTGCAGCGGCTTTAGCTGTTCCGCCCGTTGCAAGTAAATCATCACATACGAGAACTCTCTGGCCCTTCTTAACCGCATCATTCTGAATTTCCATTGTTGCAGTTCCGTACTCTATGCTATATGTTATCTTGCTAGTGGCACCAGGCAATTTTCCCTGTTTCCTAATCATTATCATTCCTTTGTTATATCTAAGTGCTAACGCACATGACAACGGAAATCCACGAGATTCTATGCCTGCAAATATGTCCACATCGTTTGGATGAATAATCCTGGCGAATTCATCAACTACAAGAGAAAGCGCAGCGGGATCTTTTAGAAGAGGACCAATGTCTCTGAATAGAATCCCTTTCTTAGGAAAATCAGGTATCTCTGCAATCTTCTCTTTAAGGTTCACAGATGGTTCACAAAGGGTGGATATAAAAAATATTTCTTACACAAATTCTATTGAATTGTTATCCCGATAGAGGCTTTTCCAGTAATGGATGAAGCCAGTATAGTGTAGCTTCCAGGGTTGGTGACTAGGGGGATCTTCCATACTGTGCTGTACTCGCCTCTGTTTGTTGAGCTTATCTGGAGGCTTACAATCTGAGTATTGTTTGATCCAAGCACTTTGACATTCAGATCCGTTGAAATTCCAGCATCTGTTCCGGAAATCACCATATTGTCTCCTCTAGAATAAATTGCAGGATCCTTATCCAGATGTATGGATATTCCTTGAGTAGTTGACTTTACGGTAATGGACAAACTCTTATGGTTCATGCCGCACGTTGCATCGATTGTCCAACTTCCTGGATGAGCATCTCCAGGTATTCTGAAATCAAATGATGAAAAATGACCAGTTTTATCGCTAAATGTTTGTATTGATTTTACACTCTCTCCATTCGGGTCAGTTAGGCTTAGACGAATGATCGTGTTTGCATTGGCGGTTCCAATGATGATGATACTATCAGCCGGCACGTACACATTTTTCACACTTTGAAGTGATACTTGGCCGCAACCTAAGGGAAGGCCAACTGAAAACTGCGTGACTACCTTGTCGTTTCCTCTAGTTATGACTGCGGAATAAACACCTGGCGTATACGACGTTAAATTAAATGAGTAAGTGGCGAATCCGTCCGTTCCAAGTGAAACGGTATCAGCAAATTTTTGTATGTCAGAAGGATTTACTATTATAAGATTAAGTGTTGAAGATGGCGGTCCAGAAATATTGACTACCGGCTTGTCTGTGTAAAGATAATTCAATCTATCCAAGCTTACAGTGAGCTGTTCCACAATATCTTGACCTACTCCAAAATAGAGTGGTACTTGATCGCTTCCTTGCGTTACAGTAATGACATAGGTACCTTTGATTGCAGAATCGCTCAATGTGTAATTAAGCGATATCTTACCACCTGATGTTACGTTCACATCCTTTGCAAAAATAGAACGTCCTGCAGGATCTTTTATTACAAAAGATACAATATGATTAGAAATCGCAGTGCCGTTTATTACTACTGTCTGTCCTGGGTCATATTTTTGTTGTAAGGTTGAAACATAAATTTGGTGAGTTGAAACGACACTGTACTGTTTGGAGACATGATTTTTTCCATCTGAAACTGATACAGTATACTTACCAAAGGTTCCGTCAATAGGTACAGTGTTTGAGATAGAATATTTGCCATCCTTTCCGGCCTTGGCCGTGAAGGTGGTGATAGCATTACCGCTTGAATCTAATAAGGCAATAGTAAGAGTACTTCCAGGATTGGTTGTACCTGTAATCATTTTTGTATCTCCTCTATGCCAAGTAGGATCTACATTTACAGTTAGGGGTACGTTCTGTATGAGAACATGAGTTTGTGGGGCTGGCACTATATTTGTCGTAAATGTCTTTTGATTTCCTTGCTGATCTTTCAGAAGGAGAGCGGTACTGCCAGGTTGTTGGGTGTCTGGTATCCTACTAGTAACAACAAAGTTTCCTTTTTCGTCGGAGGCAAAGGAATCTATCTTCCCACCTCCTATATACAAGTCAAGAGCAGCCGACGGTGAAAAACCCTGACCAACAACACGGATATCGTAGCCAGGACTAGGAGTGGAGGGAATAATTCTAAACGCTGATGTGTCAAGTATTCCCAGGCTCCCTTGCATCCCATATTGATTCCCAGTTTGTTGTTGATTTCCTATCTGTCCAGAACCTAATTCATTATTATTTACATCAAGAGCTTTCCATGCTAGAGATGGGCTTTGTTGATCTGTTTTAATTTCGAGTGTTGCGGATTCTCCAGGTTTTATAGGATTAGAAGAAATAAAAGCTACTGCGGTTGGAGATGTCTTCTTTCCGATCCAGCCATTTTCAAGCTTGAACGATTTGAAATTACCATTCTTTACCTCCAGTATGAATGAAGATATATCCGACGTGCTGCCGGCATTATTGTTAACCTGGAGTACATCTCTGCCTCCTGCATTAGTCGAAGTCACCGTAACAAAATCTGATATGCCTTCTGCTTGTGGGAGCACATATGTGGCAAATGAACCAGTAAGGAGTAAGGCAAAAAGGATGACTGATTTTAATAACACTTTTCTCATAAACAGAAAAAATCAGCCTCTCAATTAAATCTTAATTAGGAATTATTCTTTTTGAGCCATATCTCTAGTATAACTTATGAGTAAAGTAGAAATCCTAAGGATACCGGTTCCCTCGTTCTATCGTGTATAGGGTATAGTCGTTTGAGACACGAGGTTCTGATTTTGTCTTATTCGTTCTGCTATTAGCCTGTACAATGATCTGAACTGGTCTTTTGTCTTGTCAGACAAAAAGTCGGTCTCTCCTAAGGAAATCTTCTCACAAATGTATCTGCAGATCTCCTCTCTGTC
>MNJS01000058.1 GCA_001920395.1 Thaumarchaeota archaeon 13_1_20CM_2_39_20 | reverse complement strand
ATTTTGAGTCTGGGTGTTGAAACCTAGCAATTATCTCTCATATCAGATCCATCCTCCATTGCGTAGTCTCATATACGATTACGAAGTTGATCGCATATAATGTCAGGCATGAACAGACCCCGTGTTGTAAAAAGTATCTATTGGTCCAAAATCTACCGGGTTAGTACAACTGCGTCCACTCGTGAATAAGGTCTTACGAGTTTCATAAAGTTTTTAGCTTTAGGGGAGCTACTAGGCACTACAAACAAGACCTTATAGTATTACGAGTAGGCACGGAAAGCCTTGTGCAAAATAAAAGTTTTATTTTGCACACAAGTTTTTACCCTTGTAAACCCGCTGTAATACTTCCCTTTGGTTACAAGTCAGTAGCGATTCATAGCAAAAGGGCCAAAATGAGGCTAAAGATGCCATCTCCGACCCCCTTCTTACTTTTCACCCGGTTGTTAGAGTGAGCTACACTAACTTGTACTATCTTATACTGTATAAAATTACGCACTACAGTGTAACCTATACTGCAACGGTACTAGGGCATGACAGTTAATGCGTAGTCGTATATGAGACTACGAAATTGAGCATGTTGGATAAATAATTCAGATTCTAATTCGTCATATGAACAAATATGTATTAGTTGGATGGGGATTTTTGATTGCTGGAAGTATAATCCTAGGTTTATTTTTAGTATTAGGTGTGCATTCATGCCTTTCTAATGAATCGTTTCCTTTTCCGGTGCCATTTAGTATGGCTAGATGTTATATTATTATACAGTCTGTGTATTCCGAGATAATAATCGGCATACCATTAGTCATAACAGGAATAGTTCTAAGAGTACAAGGTCATAAAAAAGAAAGGAAAATCTCATGACTTTTAAAAGTTACAAGAGCCACTGTAATGTTAGGTTTTTTTCGGGTTATGGCCTTCGTAGCCTTGGTATAGATTATGAAAAAGGAACAAGAGGGTTATTTTATTGTGGCATGTGGAGTTCTTTTTTTGATCAAGTATGCGGTTATTACCGCGGATATAGACAAAACAAAAACCAATGATAGATTGAAAATCAAATACCGGATTAGGTAGTAGTCACGATTTGCTACGAGCCAAACCTGAGCCCATACCAGACTGCTATTAATTATTAACAATAATGGTAAACCAAAAGCAATCCCTAACAGGAGCCGTTTTCTTTTGTAATTTAACAACAATAATACAGTTCCAATTATGAGAAGTATGCTTGAAAACGCAATTTCTGGCTCCTTTGATGCACAAACCTCGATACAACGCACCGGGTGAAAAGGATTTTCGATATATGATAACAATGTTAGGCCACCAAATATCCAACCAGCAATTAAAAATGAAAAGGCCGAGATCAGGAGCTTCAATGCAAAGCATGTACGATGCCAATCTAATAAAGTGAATTAAGGAAGCACTATGTATTACATCAAAATGCTTTTCGTAATCTGATATAGGACTACGCAAGTACAATCTTAGAAACTTCATACTATGAATATAGGATTACGAACCACATCAGCATATCCACGGTGAAGCCATATCAATTCACAACCACAGTGAAATCTACTTTATCAAGCACAATTGGAACTGGAGTGTAAGGTTCTCCTCCTTCTGAAACTGTTACCGAGCCGTGATATATTCCAGGAGTAGTATAGACATGAGTTACAGTATCACCACTGTCTCCTACTATTCCAAAAGTATTTCCAAATGACCAAACTACGTTAAGAAGAGGAGGTCTCGGACTTTTCAGAAATATGTGGAAAGTGACACTAAGAGGAGAATTGCCGCTTACTGGATCTATAGATATGGATGATATGGTAGAGTTTCCCAGAATTATATTAGGTTCTTGCTGATTCAAATTTACAACAAGAGAAGCACTCTTGCCAATTGGACCTCGTTCACAAATATCATTTATGCCACGGGCTTGGGTCTTCTCTAAAATTCCTCCAAATATTACTAATTTTTGTTCAGTAAGAGATTCATCGTACCCAGTTAGCTGAATACGGTTATGAACCAGCTGGATCGTAAGAAATGCGTTATTTTGAGGATTATATGGAATATCTCCCAGGTAAGGACGACCTGCTGGAGTATAGAAGGATTCATCAACTGTTGTATTGGGTTTTTCGTAGGTACTGCAGGCGTACGTTGGCTTTGGGAACGGCCAATATTGAAAGTAATTTCCATAAACCATTATCCATTTTCCATATAGAGAATCTAAATTACGAATCACCTCAGTCACGTTCATAGGTTTTCCTACAATTGACGAGGTTGTATTTGCGCCAGTGGCCATTATTCCGCGCTCAGCTAGCTTTTGTATACTGCCAAGTTTTGCGCACGCCATATGGCCATTTGATCTGATAAACAACACCAGACTATCTTTGCACTTGATGGTGCCTAGTTCAATTTGTTTTTTAGGTGATTGAGGCTTCTCAGCGGGTGGAGGAAGCACAAATCCTGCGGGTAATTTAGCGCCACGTAGGTCTGCACCTGTAAAGTCTCCCGCTGTCATGTTGACTCCGGTAAGATCAACGTAACGCAAGTCCACATTACGAAAGTCTGTTTTATGATCAAGATATGCTTCTGTCAGATTGGCATTTTGTAGATCAGCCCCATGCAAGTCGGCAAAATTCAATTCTACATGACTGAGATCAGCACCTTCCAAGTTTGCCCCCGTAAGATTTGCGCTACTAAGATTAGCCCCTTTTAGATGCGCGTGAGAAAAATTTGTATTTTGTAGACTAGTACTGTAAAATGATGCATCAGTCCAATCTACCTTTGACAAGTCTCTTCCTTGAAGGTTTACGAACCCCAAGTCTGTAAATTGGAAATTAACGTCATAAAATGTTGTGCCATTTAGGTTAGCATACTGTAAGTTCGCGAAAGACAGGTCAACATGCTTGAAATTTGAATTGCTAAGATCAGTAAAACCCATATTTGCATTTCCCAAGTCCACATGTTCAAGATATGACCCACTCAGATTAGAGCCGTTCAGGTCTGCGCCGTTTAGGTTTTCACCCACAATTTTACAGGAAGACCAGTCAATGTGTGGACCAGCATGTCCAGTACACTCTGGAATGGCAAATGCTGTCTCCATGGTGTAGACACTGATAACTATTGTAAGACTAAAAACGATAAGAATTAAAAATAAAGGCTGCAAAAAAAGCGACATTATCTTAAGGTAGAAGGAAATTGGATATAGACTTTGATTAAATTTGAATTTAACCTACGTTAATGAATTGCGTAGTCCTTACAAGATTACGCTAGCCAAGCCTTTTGGATTCCGTCAAACCATGCGGGATCGAATTTTTCTCCGCGCTCTGTTCCGTGCTTAATCCTCTTCAAAGTTTGTCGCTTTTCTTCTTCTGTAGCTCTAGCTTCAAACCAATAATTGAACAGCATCGTGAATACCTCTCCTCCCCTGTTTTTTTCTCGACCAAACTTCAACATATTCTTGGCATAGGCTGATTTTCTTGCTTCAGCTCCATATTGTAGCTCTTCAAGTCTTTTGGTCAAATGTTTTGTGGTTTCTTCAAGCTCTGATATCTTACTTGCGTTTTCGGACTGAAGTCTGTCTATCGTTTCGTCTTTCATTTTATTTTGCAGTAAAAGTCTTTCTTCATCAGAGATGATTAATTCGGGTTCCGCTTTTAGATAAAATTCCAATAATTCCTGGTCGCTAAATCTTTCGTATTCCTTCATGTATCTATCATGACCTGCTAATGCGTGACCTAGACCTTCATGTATCTTCTCACATTTTGTGATAAAATATGATCGTAGGGCGTGAATTGTTACCTTGTTTACCCCCGAATCATATTTTTCATCAAAGCCTGCCTTTTGCCTTAGTCTATGAAAGTAAGTTTCTTCGTTCTGCATTGCTTGAAATGATTCTTCGTTTGTTCCAAAGACAAGCTTGTCAGGAGACATTCTATCTAAGATAGGTCTCACACAGGCTTCAGCTTCTTTGGAGATAAATGTAATTCGTTCCTGTTTTGTCTTGGTGTATTTGGCCCTTACAGATATCTTCAGCCTTTGGCCAAACACCTCGAAATCTCTTTTTCTTAGCTGAACTGCTTCACCTATTCTAAGGGCAGAAGAGAGCAAGGTCAAGTATAGCGCCTTTCTTTCTGGGCTTGCATAATCTAGAATTTTTTTTATTATTTCAAGTGATAGCGATTCGTGTCTTTCCTTTACATTTTTTGGAAAATTTAGCTCAGCTTTGAAATCTTCACTGTGGATCTTCGTCATGGTTCTGTAAGCAAGATAGGGTTTCAACCTAAGCAGAGTCAATCTAACAGTCCAGGCTGTGTGATTCTGCTCATTTAGATAATTGATAAAATCTTGCAGAGCCTCAAAGATTTGGTTTTCTTTCCCATCTCCTTTTAGCTTGCTGAGCTCTTCAAAAACATAGTCAGAGTTCTGATGATACCGTTTCTGACAAAAGTTTTCAAACGAATTGATTGCAGTTCTCACTGCATTTTTTGTATTGCGTGACTTGACACTAATTCGTTCAAAGTATGTTTCCTTGGTGCGAGCCTTATCAAGTATGGACATTTAGATGATCCAGTGCCTGTCGAAGTTTATAAAGTCTCGAAAACTATTCAGAAAAGCAATTTTATAAGCGAATATTTATTCATTGATAGATGAGTCGCTTAAGGTATTGGAAACTAACGGTTGAGGATCTTAGAAAGGCCCAGTATGATCCAAAGAAAGTACTAATTTGGGAAATAAAATGCATAAAAGATGACCAAGGATCTCATTTTGGAGTATTCTGCTACAGAAACGGAACGCCGTGGGACTATGCATCCATACACGGCATTGTATTTTATCATAATCTTATAAGTCATGAAGAGGTAGAAAGAATTACAAAGTTTCTAAAGGACAAGTTTGCGGGAGAGATAGCCGAAAAAGGCAACAGGATATTTCTGAAAAATTCTCGTGAGATATATCAGCCAGAGGAGATAGCAGATCTGGCAGTACATCTAGGTGACAATTTTGAGGTTAGCACTGAGCTGACTGTGGAGTTGGAGAATTTTACAGAATCCGAACAAGAGCAGAGTAATCTTCCTTCAGGCAAGATGCTACCGATACCTGGCAAGTAGATAAATATGGATTTGACTCATTCCAAGATCTCCGATGAATAGATCAATGACAATTAGTGAGCATCTGGAGGACCTCAGAAAGCGAATACTTAGGATGGTAATTGCAGTCGGAATTATCGCATTTTTCATTTTAGGATTTCACATTACGCCAATTGTTTTCAACGGAATAGCTCTCTACTATCCCAACTTTAGCCCGTTTGACAACATTGCTGCACAAGCTACCATAGCCATGAAGCATCAATTGCTGCCTTCTTCTGTTCAATTAATTCAGACAGCTCCCGGACAGGCATTTTTTGCCCAATTCTATGTTGCAATCTTGCTTGGCATTGCAATAGGGATGCCAGTCATAGTAAAGGAATTTGTGTCATTTTTAGGACCAGCGCTAGGCAAAAGGGAAATTCAGATAATAAGATCAATAACAATTCCGGCAGTTGGACTTTTCATAGCTGGGTGTCTTCTTTCCTACTTTTTTGTTACGCCATACATTTTAGAATTCCTATACAAATATGGTCAATCAGCAGAGCTCCTCACATTTCTTAACATTGTGGATTTTATCACATTTGTATTACAATTCTTGCTTGCGTTTGGAATTTCGTTTCAGCTACCTCTCATAATGTATACAGTTACTGCTTCTGGCATGGTAAATGAGAAATTTTGGAGAAGAAACATACGATATGCCATAATTGCAATGGTGATTCTAGGCGCAGCCATCACTCCTGATGGAAGCGGTGTCACCATGTGGTTTGTCTCCGGACCAATGATTGGATTGTATCTAATAGGAATAATCTTGTCAGAAAGACAGGCAAAAAAGATTGCAACACTTAAATCTTGATCCGCCTCAATTAAAGCACTCATGGCATATGAGAATCTAATAATTGCGGCCATAGTCATCGGGGTATTGATTTTTGGAGCAAAAAAGATCCCAGAGCTGGCAAGAACATTTGGAAAAGCACGCGGGGAATTCGAGAAAGGTAAGATAGAGGCTGAAAAAGAGCTAAAAGAGTTCAAAGACAAAGAAGACCTCAAGTAAAAAACGCTTTTTTACCCACATAAAATAGATACCGCATGATTAAAAGATCAGAGATTCAAAAACTTGTCAGAGAGTATTCTGATCTCACAGTTGGAGCTCTTGGTAGCCATTCTGCTTTGGAGATAATGGATGGAGCAAAGGATGAAAACCTGCAGACATTGGTAGTTTGCCAGAAAGGAAGAGAAATACCATACAAGAGATTTCGCAGAATTTCTGATGAAATCATCTTAGTCAACAAATTCAAGGAGATGCTATCAAATAAGATTCAGGCAAGACTTCGCTCTTCAAACACAATAATTGTACCTCACAGGGCTCTTACTGCCTACCTAGGCTATGAAGCCGTTGAAAACAAGTTTAAAGTTCCCCTATTTGGGAATCGTTCTCTGTTAAAAGCAGAAGAACGTGCCAACAAAAAAAATCAATACTATCTTCTTGAGAAGGCTCGACTAAGACATCCTAAGATTCTCAAAGATGCACGTGATATAGATGGACCGGTTATAGTAAAGGTTCAAGAGAAGAGGCGCAAACTAGAAAGGGCCTTTTTCACAGTCTCTTCATATTCAGATTACAAGGATAAAACTGAGACCAGAATCAGAAGCGGACTTATTTCAAGAGATGCTATGAGGTCTGCAAGCATAGAAGAATATGTAATTGGTACGTACTTTAACTTCAATTATTTTCACACACCGATCTCAGATGAAGTAGATTTTCTTGGAATAGAAAGGAGGCTTCAAACTAATCTACATGATTTTGTTTCCTTACCAGCAAAACAGCAACTAGAAACAAACATTGAGCTGCAGAACATCGAGGTAGGTCACACACCTGCAAGTATACGCGAGTCTCTTTTGGAGAAGGTTATCTCATCAGGCGACAAATTCGTAGAGGCGATAAAAAAAGAATATCCACCTGGTATCATCGGTCCGTTTTCATTACAAAGTGTAATTACACCTGACTTGGAGATAATTGTCTACGATGTTTCCCTTAGGGTCCCAGGAAATCCCATTCTTGCGACAACCAGCCCCTATACAAAATACAAATACGGAACAACCTTTGGAGTTGGACGAAGAATTGCAATGGAGCTCAAAAGAGCTCAGCAAGAAGGGAGATTAGACGAGATAGTAACCTAAGCTTCCATTTTTTCCTTAAGTAAACTTTTCCTCACTAAAATTGGAACGTTGTAAAAAGATGCAAGGGCGATGGCATCCGATGCCCTGTAATTTCGCATTACAAGTTCATTTTTGCCTGTAAAGTAAAGATTTGCACGAAGAACGCTCCCGCTTTCATACACCTTTATTCGTACAAGAATCGATTCATTTACTTCTGCAATTTCTTCAATCATGTTATAGATTGTAGGTATAGCATCCCGTTGGCCGTCAATGAAATTCGTTATGTGTCTTGCAACCTCGCCTGAGAAAGCCCTCATGTGGAATTCTTTTCCATCATCTGACCTTAAAATAAGGAGTCCTTCAACACCATATGGATCAACAAATCCCACGTATGTTATTTTGGTCTCAGCGTAGTCGGAATCTTGTGGTTCGTCTATTTTCAAGAATAAATTCTTTAATCCTCTCGTTGCAGATAAATACTTTGGAAAAAACAGATCCAATTTAATGTTAGCTTGGTTCGTTTTAAACCGATGGAAAAACAAACAATCGTTAGACGTTCCCACCTATGGGATCTTCTTTGCCTTGACATCCGGAATCATAATCTACAGACCAGATACCAATGCCACAGATTATGGCTTTTCAAAGCCTCCACATATCGAGCTCTCACCATGTTGTGACTTGCCCGGTTACATGCCAATGGTATTAGCTTTCTTTACGGAACATATGGGCTTGCAAATAATACCGTTGAACCTAGTGCTTTTGGTAGTAGTATCATTTCTGGTTGGTCTTAACTTTGCCTTGGCTTCTGCGATCTTTATTCATCGCAATCTCAATTCCAATTCTTCTTGGAACTCCATTTATCATGACAAGAAAAATCAGAAAAGCACAGAATGGAAGCTGTGTGGTAGGAACTAAGTAGACTTTGTTACTTTAGGATTCTTCCAATCGCCGATGTTGTATCCGTCTCGTCTCAGATATTTTAGAGTAAGCTTGTAAACTAATTCATCATGGTCTGTGGCTTCCAAAATTTCATTCCAAGATACCATTCCTATTGCCTCTATCTTTTTGATAAGATTCGATGAAACTTTTTCTGCCAATGCTTTACATTGATCAAATGTCTTTCCATTCTTGTATGCCTTAATTCTTGAATCGCAAGAATCCATATAGGTAGAATAAGTAACATCTTCAATAAAAAGCTCGACATGCCGTAATTCGCATTCTTAATAATTCTCTGTCATTATACTGATAGAGTTGGTTACTATAAATCCAGTGGAGGTCCTTCTTTGGACATTTAGAAGAAATGAAGAGGATGTGATCAATCTTTATGATACACTATCTTCTCTGATGGAGATTTCTACCGGAGCCAACATGTTGAATTTTGGCTACTGGAATGATAATACATCAGAACCTTACCAGGCGCAACTCAATCTGTGCAAGAAAATAGGAGAAATTGGAGAGTTTGAGAGTGCAAAATACATGCTTGATGTTGGAAGCGGATTTTCTGAACCTGCTAGAATTTGGCAGTCGAAATATCCAGGCCTTAGAATTGCCTGCTCTAACATAAACTCAAGCCAACTACGATTTGCAAGAGATCTAATTGCAAGACAATGTGATTCTGATTCTCATACAAAAACAAGCATAGATCTAGTGAATTCCACATCTAGTATGATTCCATTTGCGAGAAGATCCTTTGACAGAGTAGTGGCACTTGAATCAGCACAACATTTCAGACCGCTTGCTGGTTTTGTAAAGGAGAGTAGAAGAGTGTTAAAGGATAAAGGATTGCTTGTCGTAGCAATTCCTATTATCTCAAAATCCATCAAACCGGACATCTTTAAGCTAGGAATTTTGTCCTTTACTTGGTCTTCTGAACATTATGAGTTTGATATTATCAAAAAAAGTGTAGTAAACAATGGCTTTGATATAATAGAAACACAGTTTATTGGCGCCGAGGTATTTGCCCCACTTGCCAAGTATTACGTAAAAAACAGAGAATCATTAAAAAGAAAGATTTTGCAAAAATACCCAAGATATGTAGAAACAATTCTTTTTAAATCGATGCAAAAAATGAAAGAAGTTTCAGATACTCGTACCATTGACTATCTTCTCTTAAAATGCGCTGCAAAATAGCTAGCAAACTTGTTTCGTTTTCTCCCTAGTTTTAGAATAAAAGTATTGTTCACGATTTCATATGTAAAGCCGAACCTTGCGCAAGATGACCAGCAAGAATTAATAATTTAGATTATGCGGTATCAATATGGTTCTCTTTAAGAAAAAGGAGCATGAAACAAAGTGTAAGGATTGCGGCATGGAATTAAACGATCCATTGAGACTTGAAAGACATATGAAAAAGGCTCATCGTCGTGCACCGCAGAGAAAATTCGATGAGAAGGGTTTTACTACCAGCGGGATGTGGTAGAGGCACATTTATTGAAGAAAGGATGTAATGCAAACACTTGGTCACTGTTGAAATTATTAACAATTTAGCGGATTTCATAGTTCAAACAATATCCAGTTCTGGATACATTGGAATATTCTTACTTATGGTCGCAGAAAGTGCTCTAATACCAATACCAAGTGAGATAATAATGCCATTTTCTGGATTTCTAGTCTCTGCCGGAAAACTCGACGTGGTTTATGTTGTCCTAGCAGGATCATTTGGAAATTTGGTCGGTTCCATGATAGCTTACTTTGTAGGTGTACGTCTTGGTAGAGCTTTTGTACTAAAATACGGCAAGTATGTTCTTTTGAAGAAATCCCACCTTGAGCTTACAGAGTCTTATTTCCAAAAATATGGCGACAGATCCACTTTTGTAAGCAGGTTACTCCCAGCAGTTAGAACCTACATATCTCTTCCAGCAGGTGTAGCAAAAATGAATCTGAAAAAGTTTGCATCTTATACCTTAGCTGGTTCGATAATCTGGAGTTTTGCCCTAACATACCTTGGCATCAAGCTTGGCGAACAATGGACAAACATTCGTCACTACTCAAGCTATTTTGATGCCATGGTGATAGCAGGCGTCATAATTGTGATCGTGGTATTCATTAAGAGAAAGTCCCGCAGACCAGGGACTGAGCAGAATTAGCGGTTCTTGTACTGGCCTAATTCTTCCAAGATTATCTTAAAAATTGTCTCGTTATCAAGTAACACGCATGGAATGTTATTTTCTTTACATGCCTTACCCACTTCTGCATCTTCGGTTACCATTACCATCCCATTTTCCTCCGCATATTTTATGACAGAGTAATCGCTGGTAAGCTTTTTTCCTTCTGCTATCAGTTTCTTAACACTGAACGCCTGATAACCCAATTCCTTGAGTTTAACATCTATTCCATCATACATCTCGTCAACTAATACCTTCATTATTTCCAATTCATTTGTAAACCGCTATTATTCTTATTTTTATCTTAAATTTTGGTCTTGTAAATTCAGATAATTGAAGGCAACTTGGCATAGAGCAGCTTGCCAAAATTCACAAATACGTGTATATAAGCTACAAGAAACTTCGCTTATACATTTTTCATCCATTAATTCTTGCCGTAAGAGACACACATTTTGCAAATCGAACAGGATTATCACGATGGTAGAGAACCTGGAATCATCTTTGCTACACTTTCAATCCAAGTTAGAATATTCGCAGTACTAAAGACTACCAAGAAGCAGTTTAGAGTAGTCTATTACAAGACATACACAGGTTCATCAGTATCAAAAAGTACCGCTATAGACATGCCCCCAACAAAAGAAATCCTGCGACATGGACATGAAGTGAGCTGGGTGATAACAGCCGACAAAATTAAACAAAAAATTCTTGTAAAAACTTTACCAGCAGATGAATCTTTCTTGGAATGGGGTGATGTCATTATTGAGATAATACGTAATCAGCGAGAACAACTGATGATGAGATTGCTAAAAGAAAATCTTGAACAAATAGACCGTGACAAGAGGTAACTATTAACTCTATTAATTATACGGAAGTAACGTATCTGACTTGGGAGTCCTATGCAAGACTATGCAAAGGAGATTGAAAATCTATCAAATCTTCATTTAGTAGCTATTTATGATTGACAAACCGAAATTTAATTTAGATAACTTATTCAATACCTGCTTGAGAGAATTAATCAATTATTGCTCGATGAGATGAGCCTTACCCAGATTTTTATTTTAATCATTGTTATTCTAGGTCTAGAATTAAAATAACGAAAGTTATCTTTAGTTTTTAGTTGAGATAATATCTCATGAAACCGATATTGAGTGGACAAGACAAACATCGTCACTATTAACATAGTGACAAATCTCAGAGTTTCGTGCCAATGCCCCGACAATTTCTTTGTTGCCCATCTTAAATTGAAACGGATACAGTGCAAGATCCAAGTTAGTCATGAATTTGGTGTCAGACTGCCAGACAATGCCACTTCCATCCATCTTGGCCAATGCTTCTCTGCGAGTCCAGAGTTTATAGAACGTAATTGCGGCTTTGTTTGAAGGCATTGATCGGAGTAATTCAAGATTTTCTATGGTAAAATGTGTCATGGCAATATCAAAAAAATCAAGATCATTCCTGACCACTTCGATATCAATTCCTACTGTACCACCAAATACTACCGCAAGGGCCAAGATGTTTTCTGTATGCGAGATGCTAAAGTCTAGTTTTCTTGGTTCTTCCTTGTTTGCATTAGCTGGATATGCTAGTTGTGGCTTCCCACGATAACTTTGGCAGAACTCTAACACTGCAGGATCAATGTCAGCAATATTGCCAAGAACATTACGTACAAAAGTAAACCGATTCACAAGTCGCCTTCGAGTCTCCAAACTCTTTAGTCGCCTAACGCGTTCAAGTTCGTGTGCAGAGAGCGCAGAATAAGTTATTTTGGAGGTCCCATATCTATCTAGGTCACAAAACCAAATGTGCATCGCTCGAGAATCTATGGCTGGTTCGTCTGGCAACTCATGCACAACCATCCGTGTTTTCATAAACTGACTCGTTTCAATCATAGCTTCGCTTTGCAGGAAGACCAGCCCATTTTGTGCCCTCAGGGAGCCGCTCACCTTTCATTAAAAGCGAGAGTGCATCAAGCTGTGAACGGTCTTCCATCTTCGAATCGTACAACACAACAGATGTTGCTCCCACATTGCATTCTTTACCGATTTGTACTTTGGAGGCCTTCAAGACTCTATCCTCAAAGAGATGTGTCTGGAGAACACAATCTTCGTTCAAGACTGCGCGGTCGCCAATATCTACTAGATCAAACTCCAGAAGACCCGTGGTGTCCGCATAGACGTCATGCCCCACACGTGCACCAAGGAGTCTAAAGTACCAGGGTAGGATAGGAGTGCCCTTTAGAATCTCAAGCGCAAGCGGTGTCGCAAGAAACTCGTATAACGCATTGACAAACTCTAGCCTCCAGATAAATGTACTCCACAAAGGATGGGTAAAGGGCCGGAACCGTCCCATTATGATCCACTTTGCTAATGCAACAATAAAGATAACGGCAACACAGGACAATCCATATACAATTGGTAAGAATAAAAGGGCAGTACCAAGCCCGATTAGATGTGAAATATTAATTATAGAGTCTAGAACTGCGGTTGCAACAAGAACAAAGCCTGCTGCAGGTAGTGTAACCCTAAAGATCTCAATTGATCCTCTAGTTAGTCGTAGTTTGCGAGGAGGTTGAAATGTTCTCTCCTGTGAAAATGAGCTGCTTTTCTCTCTGCGTGGAAGTAAGATGGGTGGTGAACCAAGCCATGACCTTTCACCTTTTGAAGCATCAGCAGACTTTGGAGCAAGTGACAGAACACCTAAGAGAGTCTTATCGCCCATCACGGTATCTGCTGGGACCACTGCGCTGTTTCCAATAAAGGTGCGCCTTCCAAGGTGCGTGGACGCAATTGTCATCCAGCCTCCTTCAATGTGGGGAGAGCCAAGTGAGGCTTCATCAGCTATAGTTGATTCATCTTCAATCTCAATCAAGTCAGGGGTAGCTGAAGAGGCAGTAGAGAGCTCTACATTTCGTCCAATTTTTGCCCCAAGTAAACGATACCATGGTGCAAGGTAAAGCGTAGCATGAAGTGGTGCAATAAGGTCCAAACAAAATGCAAGGAGCTGCTCTACAATCCAATTACGTATGTAGTAGCTTCCGTGTACAGGATATTTGCCGACACGTACACGACCAACAACTAGCCACTTGATAAGGAGAACCTCGCCTGCTAAAAAGACAACGAAAGATCCACCGACTGCCATTACTGCTGGAATATACAGAAATGGTTGTGTAACTGGATTGATGCTAACAAGAAAAACTACCCCGGGAAGTACTGCCACAAGTAGCAATAATGGAAAGAGCAGTACAAGTGTTCCATAGACTATCGATATAACAGCACGATGAATCTTACCTAGTTCTGGTGGTGCCTGTATATCCTTTGAATAGGATGTGCAGCTGGCAGGTGAGCCAGCCCAAGACTCTCCTTTAGGTATACAAAAACCTCGTGGCAAAAGTGAGAGATCTTCAAGCCGCGCATGGTCTTCCATCACGGTATTTTCGCGTAGAACAGAGCGCGATCCAAGATAACATCTACTTCCTATGCTCACATGTCCAAGTATGAGCATGCCATCCTCTACAGTGTAACCAAGAAGCGATGCATCGTCATCAATTGATGTTCCATTTCCTATGGTAGTAAGATCAAATGAAGCGATATTATTTGTACCTAGGTACACATCTTTGCCAATTTTAGCACCAAAGAGCCTATAGATAAATGGAAGAATTGGTGTACCTGCCAAGTAATCTAGTGGCAAACTCGAGACAAGAGTTTGAACAAACCACCATCTCAAATGGTATCTGCCCCACAATGGATATCTGCCAGGTCGCATGCGACCAAGGATAACCCACTTTGATGCAATAGCTATAGCTAGTAGCAGGGGGAAGACCGCTATAGCACTGATGGCAGACCATGTTATGGCACCAAGTATGGAATAATTATGTGCGAGTAGGAAAAAAAATACAAGATATGGCGTCATCCATTCAACTGCCCTAAAACCAAAGACATGATAAAGGCTGGTTACTTGGATTATCTTGACAAGGTTTTGCTCAAGCTTGCTTGGTCGTATATCTTCTGGAATTGTTTTTGATTTGATCTGATGCAACCGTTGGGGGTGTGATGGCATTACATCAAAGACTGACGCAAGTGACTCGATTGTAGGATGTTCGTAGACATCGCTAATAGAGACATGTGCAAACCTGGTATCTTTTCGCAGCTCTGAGACCATCTTGGCTGCAAGAAGTGAATGACCTCCCAAGTCAAGAAAGAAATTATCACCGATTGATACAACCTGAGGTTGAAAGAGGACTTGCCAGACATTTGCAATCTGTCTCTCCGTATCACTACGTGGAAGTTTTGCGGATTGTAGTTTGTCATATCGTTCTTGTGGTGCAGGAAGGGATGCGCGGTCTAGCTTGCCACTGGGTAGACGCGGTATCTCCTTGATAATTTCTATCAAAGAAGGTATCATGAATGCAGGGAGTCTGTCTTGCAGATGAGAACGGAGTCCACTAATGTCAACCTTACCATTGCGAGCAATAACGTATCCTACTAGTTGCTGGATATCTTGCATATCCTCACGTACAGTACATGCAGCTGCAAGGACATCTTCATACTGCATCATTACAGATTCTATCTCGGAAAGTTCGATACGGAATCCACGTAGCTTGACCTGGCCGTCTGCGCGACCTAGGAATTCTAAGTTGCCCTCTGAATCAAATCTGCCCAGATCACCTGTCAAGTACATTTGCGCATTTACATCATCTGAAGGCGTATATGGATCAGGTACAAATCGAGTACGAGTCTCTTGGTCAAGACCAACATAACCTCGTGCCACGCCAGTACCTCCTATACAGATCTGGCCTGTTGTGCCCGGTGGCACATGCTGAAGTGAGTCATCAAGAACATACACTCTATAACCTGGAGCAGGACGTCCGATTGTTACAGGTCTTCCCACTTCGAGATCGGTATATGTTGCAATGACCGTAGTCTCAGTCGGGCCATACGTATTTACAATTCTCAGTCCAGATCTAGTCCAGCGTGCGACTATCCACTCTGGGCATGCCTCTCCACCAAGAATGATAAGCCGCAGATCTGATACTTCTTTTTCCTCAATTGTAAAAAGAAGAGTTGGAACACATGAAAGAACTGTTATGTGGTTATCATTTAGAAATCGTGAAAAATCTGGACCAGCTCGTGTAATTCCATGTCCTGCAGGAACCAAAGTCGCACCTACATGAAATGCAAGCCAGATCTCTTCTACCGACAAGTCAAACGAAAGTGAGGCAGCTTGGCAAACACGATCTGTCTGTCTAACTTTAAAGATCTCACCTTCGCCAAGTACAAGATTGCACGCGCTTTTATGCTCAATTTGAACTCCTTTTGGCCTACCAGTAGAACCTGAAGTGTATATCACATAGCAAAGATCATTAGGACTCATATTGACAAACTCCTTTGGCAGCCTCGTTGGACTCTCTCCTTCTACAGCTTTACAGTCTATATCAACGCGAACTGTAATGCCTCGAAATGTTTCATGACGTCTTGCGAGATCATCTATTGTTATTAGTGCACTAACTCCGGCATCTTTGAGGATAAATGATGTACGGTCTGCAGGATATTCTGGATCAAGTGGCACGTATGCTGCACCTGCCTTTAGGACAGCAAGAATTGCCACATAGGCTTCCACGGACCTGCGTAATAGGATCGCAACAAGTGATCCATGTTTCAATCCCATAGTCCGTAGATGACGGGCAAGCCGGTTGGCGCGTTGTTCTAGTTCATAGTATGTTATCTCTTTTCCGTCCATGAGAACTGCAACCCCCTCTGGCCAGGCGTCTGCCTGTGCCTCGAATATCTGGTGGAGAGTTTCATAGTGTAGCTTGTAGTGTGGAACTTTCCTCGTCGAAGACACCGCTTTTTTTTCTTCTAGATACATGGTGGATCAGAATTGAACGATTGATGCAGCTACCTATGCTGCGTTATTCTTATAGAATGAATGCGATTAATTGTCATCAAACTACAATGTTTAGTAAATGATAAGTCGGTAGCTAGTAATTTTACTAGAAGATTTGTATGAAATTCATGATAGGTAGCTCAATACATTATTTTCATAGTAAAATAAATCTAGAAATGTTTCATGCTTGGTATCTGCAATGCAGATCTAAATTAAAAAATTGCCGTAGGATACATCCGGACTTTTTATCTTTGTGAATTCCAAGAAACTGTCAAGGTAGCGGTTATAGAGCTTTTTGGGAGCATCGGATTTTATTGCCTCCTCAAATCTCAGCAGGCTTCGATTCACGCATCTCATGTAAATTGGCAAAAATATAAGGTAAGTTTCTGTTCACGTATACGTGTATATAAGTGAAAATTTGATTTCATATCATGATAAAGGCCGTCAGTATTGCAGGACTGCAGGAAGGGACCCCATTCAAAAAGCCTGTTGTAGAGCTTGAAGAGGCGGCTCAAATTGTATCTGTCGGCAATCTTACTTGGATAGAGTGTGTTGTAGACAACATAATCGGAGAAACGCCAAAAATTCTTGAAAAATTAGGTATCACTATGGACCCATCGCTGCTTTTGTCAGGCTATGTGTCAAGTTATGAAGACAGAGGAGAAACCTTGGGTTTGATGATTCCCTTTGTCGTACCTGGTAATAACAAAACACAGACTGCCCCACTCCTGATATTTATAAAAAAAGACCTTATTGTAACTATTCATGATGATTACGGCGGGAAAATAACCAGATTATACAATTATTCTACAACTCTTTTACGAAAGCTTCCAAAGGAACCAGAACATTGGACCGACAGACAAACAATACTGCTCGCAAGAATAATTGATGAGATTAGCGAAAGCAACTTTTCAATACTACGTTTGATCGTTGAAAGAGCAGAACAATTTGAAATTGATCTAGCTGGCTCAAGACAAGTTACTAGAGATATTTCTGCTGAACTCTCAAGTATGAAAACATCATTATTGACATTTCTTAATGCAATATGGGCAACCTACGATACTGTGCACAATCTGAAATATGGCGACGCAGATATGATATCAGATGATGAAACCATTCTTGCAAAGTTTGAGGTAATACTCGGTAGATTAGATAGACAGATACAAATGTCAGAAAACGTCATGCAGATGGTTGCAACTGGCGCCAACGTATTGCAAACTGAAGTAACAAACAAAGTCACAATACTCATCATCTGGTGGACAGTTGCCGGAACGGCCGAACTTGTGCCAAACACAATTGCAACTGTTTTCGGCCTTTATCCAAATCACGAACAGGTGTTTTGGTGGTTGCTCAGTACAATACTTGTATCCGCTGGCCTTGCAACGGCAATAGCTTATTTTTATGTAAGAAGATTTTTTGGAAAGAGTTTAGGTATGGAAAGACTGAGAAAGATCAAGAAAAGATTCGCGAAGTGAGAGACTCGGACAGAATTACAAAAGTGATCTGACAATTCACTAATCATGCTGAAATATTATCAAAAGTAACAAGGTTACCTCACACTTTTATTGCCCACATCTCGTTTTGATGTAATGGAGAAGAGCCTGCAAATAACTATTATTGTTTCTATCGCCATTATAATAATCGCAATTTCTGCACTTGCAATAACAATTCCATTCAAGCAAACTACGGAGGCAAACTACGCTTCACCCCAAAAACGGGAATTTTGGTTATTTAATAGCGAGATTCCCAAATTTAACGAAATAAAAATGGGAATGTCCCATGATGTCTTTAGCATGTCTACCATTACGGTAAACAAGGGAGATAATGTGACAATTCATTTTTTTAATACGGAGCTACCTGGAGGGGACCCGCACTCATTCACAATTGAAGGCAAAACGTATGATGTCAACATAGTCTTGAATCCTGGAGAGAACAAAACGGTGAGTTTTGACGCAACCACAGCAGGTGTCTTTCCTTACGAGTGCACTTTCCATCAGCCTACCATGCAAGGTCAGCTCATAGTCTTAGCATCAGGTCAACCTTAACTCCAATATTACTTCACGAACAAAGTCTTTGCATATTCTTTGATTTCTTGACTAGTTATTTTGTGAAATTGGATCTTTCCGAGTGAAATTACTTCAAATTTGGTGCAAAGCAGTAATAACTTGTAGATTTCACCAAAAATTAAAGATTCATAAATCCATTTCACTATATCTCGAAGAATTAGCTGCCTATGAAAGACTTTGGAACCCTCGAATACGTCCTGGACACATACTCAAAAAACTGGACTTGGAAACTAACTGGTTTACGGGCTGTAAGTATGGTTTCCCGTGTAATCCCACAAGCTTGGTATGGAGATGGTCCTGATGAGGCAATAGTACCAGATACAGAGCAAAATGTTCAGAAAATAAAATGGATCCTTGATAGGTATCCGCTGAAGATAAAATCAAAGTCAACTTGGCATAGAAAGATTAGACACGTCGTAATTCCAAAGAAAAAATGGACTCGAATAGAAAAATTACGCAAAGCAAATCCAGGGGATCAATTTAGAGGAACCCTTCTAAATTTTCAGCGGGAAGGACTTGATTTTCTACTAAAGTCGTATGGTAATGCTCTTTTGGCAGACGAGATGGGCCTTGGCAAGACTGTCCAGACATTAGCTTATCTTGCCACGGAAAAGCAAACCTTTCCAGCTCTTGTCGTTGCACCACTTGTCACTCTTAACAATTGGCAAAGGGAGATCGAAAAATTTCTGAAAAAAAAGAGCCGAAATGGTAGAATTGTTCAAGACGGAAATCCATCTTCGGTTCTTATCCGAACAGGCAGGTGTCAAGACTTGGGAAAATATGATCTCTACATCATAAATTATGATTTGCTGTACAAAAGACTAGAAGATCTTTCAAAACTAAATATCAAGACACTAGTATGCGATGAGGTTCAACATCTCCGTTCAAAATCAACCAAGAAGTATGAAGCAGTGAAGAAGTTAGCTGCACTAGAGTCTGTAAAATATAGAATTGGACTTTCTGGGACTCCTATTTACAATAGAGGTTCTGAGATTTGGCCCATAGTTGACATATTAAGGCCCGGGCTTCTTGGAACCTTTGATGAGTTTTGCGAATATTTTTGTTATGTCAATGAAAAAGGGAAGGCAATTGTACTTGAAAACAAGCGGGCAAGCCTTGGGGAAGAGCTACGCAAACATGTAATGCTTAGACGCAAAAAATCAGACGTGCTAAAGGAATTAAAGGAAAAAGTAAGATACAAAGAATTCATCGACTCGGACATCAATTATTATCATGGCGAACTTGATAAGATATGGAGAAGATTACAAGAAGAGCAGAAGATTGCCATTACTGCCTTTGACAAGTTTTCATCATACAAAAGAGCAATACAAAGTGAAAGACAGGCAGCTGGCGTTGCTAAGGTTCCTCACGTAATAGAATTTGTAAAAAATATCATGGAAATAGAAGAAAGTGTCGTAGTTTTCTGTCATCACAAAGCAATCCATGAATTATTGCATAGGAGCCTGGCAGAGTATTCTCCAGCATCAATAATTGGCGGGCAGACAGACAAAGAACGACAACAAAACATTGACAGATTTCAAAATGGTGAGACCAAATTGATGGTTGCTGGACTTAGAGCGGGAAACGTGGGAATTAACTTGAGCAGGGCAAGATATGTCATATTTGCTGAGCTTGACTGGAGCCCAGCTATTCACAGACAGGCCGAGGATAGGTTACACAGAATAGGTCAGAAAAATACTGTATTTGCATATTATCTAATAGGAAATGGGACGTTGGATGATCACGTAGCAAATGTTCTAGTAGACAAGAGTTATGAGATTGATGCAATAATGGATGAGAAAATAGAAACAATTGAAAACAAAGATAAGGCAGAATTAATCCTCGCCCAAATTCATGACAAGTTAGCCACAAGACACTAGGCTTACTTTTCTTCCCTAACTTTATACTTGTCAAAGAAGTCCTGTCCCTCACCCAGTTTTTCCTTCAAAAATGATTCTAACCTCTTTATTATCTCGGCTCTAGTCATACGTCCTTCGGTTGTGATATAGTGCTCGGCCCTTGACTCTCTGAACTTTTTGTAGCTCATTCCTCCCATAGAATCATTACACCAAGGTCACAGAAGTAGTTTTTTGGGCTTGCAAGAGAGGAAAAAGAGGAGCTAAAGGTATCTCAACATGACTAAGATAGAGCAATTTTGTGTGCTGTAATATAATAAAAATTTTGTTCATAAATTCTCCGTACTACTAATTAACTAAACAGGCAATCTCACGGTGGCGAATCTCCTTTGCCCGTGCAAATAGGAACTCAGGCTTACCACCATGGCCTGAACGATCCTCACCCTCACGGGCAAAGATCGCCCTTTGAACCATTTTTGATACATTACGAGTTTAGTTACCGAAATGTCCAAAACTCTGAAGATCGTAATTATTGTTAGATGAGCTTCATGTTCTATAGTAGAAGACGAAGCCTTTTCCGAAAGTCCTTTGTATTATATTCCACGGAATACGAAATAGAAGACGACTTTGATGATGATTAACAACTGCATAGATTTGGCTTTTCACGTACAAAAAACATCATAAGACAGGCAGGACAATTCAGCCCGTGAAAAAACACGAATCAAACAAGAGATTGCTTGACAAATTCACCCTTGAGCAGTTACACTATATGTGTAAGTTTTACAAGAGAGAGATGAATAACCTAGATTACAGAGATAGAATTCTCTTAGGAGAATCAGATTCAAATATAATTAAGAAACGCTTTATTGGATACATAGCAGGCTTTTTCAACGAATCAGAGATACTATATTACGCAAATAAATATCAAATTCGGATTGACTAAGTACTGGATATTTCTTCAATGCTGCTCAGTTTTGTTCTTTTACTGACTTAAGTGTCATATGAGGAATTGTCTTGCATCTCTTAGCAATTTCCTTTGGAAAGGAACCATGTCCTTAGGTGGTTTCTTGAAGAATTGCAAGTTACTACTTTGAAAATCACCCTTCATCGTTCCTCTCAAGATAGATGCTATGAAGACATGTGAGATGTCATGCCTAGTTGGTATTGGGTTCTCATATACGCCAAGAAAGGCCTCAATTTTAACATCAAGATTTAGTTCTTCTTTTGCTATTCGTTTTGCTGCATCGTATAGCTTTTCAGTTTTAAAAATGACTCCTCCAGGAAAATTCCACTTGTTTTTGTATGGTGGAATGGTTCTTTTTGCGAGAAGGAAAGATTGGCCATTTCTTATCATCACATCAACAGTAGAATATGGAAAATATTTTCCAAATTTATCAAATAGATTCTTTGGTGCCCTCTTGAATTTCTGCACAACGTTAGTACTTGCATTATGATCTTAAATCTTCTCCAACAAATCATAACGAATCATTATTCTAGTTATGACGGATTTTTTATTCGTAGACGGGGGGATTCTATTTTTACTCTTTGTCAATGAACTCCTCTGCAGTTGGAGGTTCTGGAGCGAGTCCCTTTCTCTTTCTAATCTCTGCAATTATGGTAGGCAAAATTGAATTTGGAATGGGTGTCCAGGCCTTAAAGTGAGTGTTCCACATTGCCTTTCCAGCAGTCTGGCCACGCATTACCTCCGATAGGTCAAAAGTTTCCGAGGCTGGAATCTCTCCTGTCACTATACTTACGATTCCCTTTTGTTCCATGTTTAACACCTTACCCCTCTTTCCTGATATCACTCCTGCTACATCTCCTATCAAATCTTGAGGCACACGTACCTCAATTCCAAGTGTTGGTTCTAGCAGAACTGGTTGGGCAAGACACATCACACCCATGCATGCGCGTCTTGATGCAGGCCCCAGCTGTGAAAGACCTCTGTGTGCTGGGTCTTCGTGTGGCACAAAGTGATGGAATGTGAACTTGCAACCTCGCACTTGCTCTCTAGCAAGAGGTCCTTCCTTCATGGCGTCTTCAAATCCCGACAGTATCGAGTCACTAGATTCTTGGATAAACTGTACACCTTTTGTTCCATCTACTATTACGTTTCCTCTTGGATCAAACCTCATAACGCGTTTTGCATCATCACCTTCCCAACCAACCTCACGCAATATCTTTTGAACCTCTTTTTTGTCCTTGTACTCATTAAGAGTACCGTTTCGTATCATTTCGGCTACTTTCTCATCGAGTGGTTCTACTTTCATGAATATCTTGTTGTGCCTATTAGGTGATTTTGTCATTATAGGGCCAGCTGAACTTCGGATTGTTTCCCTGTAATTTATCAATGGTTGCGATGTGACAATCTCGACTTTGGCGTCAGCTATGAGTGCTGTAGCAATCTCAAGATGCAGTACGCCCATTCCCGCAATTACAGTCTCACCTGATTCCTCATTGATTTTCACGACCAAGTTGGGATCTTCAATTGTAAGTCTATTTAATGCCTCGACAAGTTTAGGCAAGTCTTTTGGATGTTTTGGTTCAACAGCTATTTGCACCACAGGCTCTGAAACATATTGAATTCCTTCAAATGTATGAATACCTGCAACTGTTGATAACGTCTGACCAGCTCTTGCATGCTCTAATCCAAGTAGTGCTGGAATATTTCCGGCAGCAAGCTCTCCTACCATCTCTCTCTGATTTCCCATGAAAAAGTTTACGGACTGAATTCTTCCCTCACGCTTTGTATCAATGATGTGAACCCTGTCGCCGTCTTTTATCTTACCAGAAAATAGTCGCCCTATTGCGACAGGTCCCGCAGCTGGGTCAACTGTCATGTTTACTATCATCATTATAGCAGGACCGTTGTCATCACAGTTAAGCAACGCCTTGCCAATATCTGAATCAAGATCACCCTTCCAGATTCTAGGAATTCTGTACTTTTGCGCAACATCAGGAGGCGGATGATGCTTTACTACCATTCCAAGAACTGCATCGTACAAGGGTGCTTTTTCTGCAAGTTGTTTAACATCCCCTCCTTCTGAATAAGCAGCAAAAACGTCTTTAAACGAGATACCCTTTTCTTTCATCACGTCAGCGTTAAATCCCCACTTGTCTTTTGCCGAGCCAAATGAGACGCTGCCATTTTGGATGCTTACTTTCCATTCTTCCTTGTATTCGGGTTCTGCATAAATTTCGATTAATCTATTAAAATTGCTAATAATCTCAAGTAGCCACTCTTGCATCTTGTCTGGAGTAAGCCTCAGCTCTTTTATGAGACGGTCAATCTTGTTTATATAAAGAACCGGCCTTACTCTTTCATCGAGTGCCTGACGAGTCACGGTCTCCGTTTGGGTCATTATACCTTCCACAGAATCAGAAACGACTACTGCCCCATCAATTGCTCTAAGGCTTCTTGTGACACGGCCGGTAAAGTCTATGTGACCTGGGGTATCAATCA
This sequence comes from Thaumarchaeota archaeon 13_1_20CM_2_39_20, assembly GCA_001920395.1. Taxonomy (GTDB): domain Archaea; phylum Thermoproteota; class Nitrososphaeria; order Nitrososphaerales; family Nitrosopumilaceae; genus Nitrosotalea. The sequence goes on along the minus strand of MNJS01000058.1, from coordinate 832 downwards.
TGTTAATGACGTATTCTTCACCGTTCTTTTCGTAAAGCAAAGTAACGTTTGCCTGGACAATTGTCATTTGTCTGTCTTGCTCTAGTTTCATAGAGTCTAACGCAAGTGCTTGACCGGCAACCGATGGACTGATGATACCGCTTGAAGCAAGAAGACTATCACTCATAGTGGTCTTCCCATGGTCTACGTGAGCTATGACTCCAAAGTTTCTAATATGGTTCTTGTTTCCTATAATTTTGAGAATCTGTTCTGTTGCTTTGAATTTCATGTTTTAGCTAAATCCTTTTCAAGCCGCTATTAAACGTTTAGAAGATTTGTGTAAGAAATTAATAGATCATAGATGAGCTAGCATTTCGCAATTTTTTTGCTTCTGCAAAGAAGCATTCTTTCTTTTTCTTCTTCTTTGCACAATACAACGCAATTAGCTCCGACACGAAAATAAAAAACAAAATTTTATCCAATACATTTTCCGAAGGAGTATCAACCCTAGTTGTTTTCAGACCACAGCCTTTGAGATATTTCACAAGTTTCTTGTTATGGAGATTTTCTTCTTCAAAAATTATTATTGTGTCTCCTTTATCGCACGAAAAAAGACCCATGTGAGAAAATTGTTCTATCCTCTCATAATGCGCATCAATACCTAACACCTCATAGATCTTGGCTGCACAAAACATTGCTACAGGATAGGTATGGATGTTTCCAAGAATGTAGACTTTGCCTTGGATGGAGATCCTCTTTGCTACCTTCTGTGCCTCATTGTATAACTCTGAGACATTTCTGACTTTGAACCTTGCGACAAGTGACATACAGGTCAAAGCGCTGGCTAAGAAGC
>MNJS01000019.1 GCA_001920395.1 Thaumarchaeota archaeon 13_1_20CM_2_39_20 | reverse complement strand
ATAGGATATGATGCTGATGACCCACACGCAGAAGGAGAGGTAGGAAAAGTCGGAGTCTCAATTACATCACTCAAAGACATGATGACATGTTTTAACGGAATACCACTTGGCAAGGTAAGCACATCAATGACAATTAACTCAACAGCTTCTACATTACTCTCATTGTATATAGCAACGGGGGAATCACAAGGAGTAAAAAGCGGACAACTCAGGGGAACAACTCAGAATGATATTCTAAAAGAATACATAGCAAGAAATACCTACATCTATCCGCCAAGGCCTTCAATGCGACTAATTGGTGACATGATAGAATATTGTTCAAAGAAGGTTCCTCAATGGTATCCTGTTTCAATATCCGGATATCACATGAGGGAAGCTGGCTGTAACGCGATTCAGGAAGTTGCATTTACGTTGGCAAATGCCATTGAATACATACAAACATGTATCGACCGCGGCTTGAAGATTGACAAATTTGCTCCAAGACTGTCATTTTTCTTTTGCTGCACAAGCGAGTTCTTGGAAGAAATTGCAAAGTTTAGGGTAGCAAGAAGAATATATGCGAAGATACTAAAAGAGAGGTTTCATGCACGCGATCCAAAGTCATTGCAGCTAAAGTTTCACGTACAAACAAGTGGTGAATCATTAACTGCTCAGCAACCTGACAACAACATTGTCCGGGTTGCAATTCAATCAATGGCAGCAGTGCTTGGAGGCTGTCAGTCACTACATACTAATTCAAAAGATGAGGCACTTGCACTCCCTACCGAAGCTGCAGTCAAGATTGCACTTAGAACGCAACAGGTAGTGGGCCATGAGAGCGGAATTACAAAGACAGCAGATCCTATGGCTGGCTCCTATTATGTAGAATATCTTACCGACACAATAGAAGATGAAGTAAACAAATATCTAAAGAAAATAGATAAGATGGGCGGGTCATTGGCTGGAATAGAGCGAGGATTCTTCCAGTCGGAGATTAGACAAAACGCATACAGATTGAAACAGGAAATTGACAGGGGCGAAAGGATTATTGTTGGAGTAAACAAGTTCACTGATACCACAGAACAAAAGCAAGAAATTATGAAAATAGACAGCAGTATTCAGGACAAGCAGATGCGAAACCTTCGAGAGCTGCGTAATACGCGAGATAACAAGAAGGCTGAAAATGCACTTTCAAAAATGAAAAGCGCCTCAGAAAAGGATGAGAACCTAATTCCATACATTTTGGAATCAGTGCGAAGCTATGCCACACTTGGAGAGATAAGCAACACATTTCGCGAAGTTTTTGGCATATATCAGCCAAAGGAGACGTTCTAAAATGCGAATTGATCACGTTGCAATAGTGGTAAACAATTTGGATGAAGCCGTCAGGCAATACCAGACAGCTCTTGGCATAAAGGAAGTAGAATATGAAACCGTTGAAACTGAAGGAGTACGAATTGCAATACTTCACCTAAACAATTCAAGAATCGAGCTTATGGAACCAACAAGAGATTCAAGTCCAATTAAGAAGTTTCTGGAAACTAAAGGAGAAGGGCTTCATCACATAGCACTTGAAACTAACTCCATAGAAGGTGAAGTAGAGAGAATAAAAGGCTGTGGAATAAGGTTTCTTGGAGAAATCAGACCTGGCTCAAGAGGAACTAAAATAACATTTATTCATCCAAAATCTCTTCACGGTGTTCTAATAGAGCTCTGTTCTCATGCTAAATAGTTCTACTCTACTAACTTCAGCGTATCTGAGGCAGTGATTATTCCAACAATTTTGCTGTTTTTTGATACCAAAACACACTTTGAATATCTTATCAGCGAAACAAGAGTCTTGACAGGTGTGTTATAGTCAACTATGGGTGGTCTGGGATCCATTATTTCAGATAGCCTTATTTTTTTCCTCTGAGTCTCATCATTATCAAGAAGATGTTTTACTATTCCGTCTTCTGTTATCACACCTACTACCTCGTTGCCATCAAAGACTGGAATCTGACTAATTGACAAGTCCTGCATTTTCTTTATAGCATCATGCAACGAGTCTGTGGTCTTTAGTTTAGCGATATCCTTGCTGCAAATGTCACCTGCTCTCATAGAAGATTGACTCTCAAGGGACCATAACACTTCGAATATCTTTCTTGCAGTTTCATAGCTTGGCTGACATCTTCCGGATTCAATCTGGTTTATCATGGAGGTACTAACTCCAGTAAGCGAAGCAAGCTTTTGTTGTGTCAAACCAATTTTTAGTCTGGCTTGCTTTATGGACTCAAGCCTTGGAAGCATATATGCAAATGATTGTTCCAGATGTTATTTCAATATTCTTCAATACTTAATACTCTGATTTGGCAAATTGTATCATGATAAGAGGGGTTCTGATAGCAATAATCGTAGGTGTGGCTATCGCTGGACTTTATTACACAGGAGCTCTACAATTAGGCCAAAAGACTGTGCAAGAAGAACTACCAAGGGCTTTAGATCAGATTCAAAATGGTCTAACATATGATAAATTTGTTAACATGGTAGATTCTCAGAGAGATTCCTTGGTGCAAAAGATGCCGCAGAAAACAATAGATCTCATACTAGAGGAAGCAAGAAAACTTCCCACTACTGTGTCGGAAAGTATCCAAGACATGGCTTCAAAGCTAGGCTCCGATTCACAGTCTATTATATATTCAAAGCAAGGGTCTTTTGTTGGGCTGAAGGGAAATAATGCTAAAGGAAAAGCGATAATAATTTCTGCCGGCAAGGTTGCTTTCTTGCGTTTTCAGGATTTTGAGGTGACCAACGGCCCTGATCTCCACGTGTACATGACAAGTGGTGGCAATATTTCAACCGGTATGGATCTGGGCAAGTTAAAGGGAAGCATCGGAGACCAAAATTATGCTCTAAATGGTGTTGACCTTAAGAATTATGATACGGTGGTGATTTATAGCCAACCATTTCACATCTATTTTGCACAAGCCAAGTTAGCGTAAGTAATCTTGGTTTAAAATTTAGTATGCGACTCTATTTTTTATGGCCAGGCCTTGTCTTTGGAATCTTCATCTGTTTTTCTAGCGCAACTTGTGCTGCGGCCAGTATCGCTATGGGTACCCTGTGAGAAGAAGCACTAACATAGGTTAGTCCTGCTTTGTGGCAAAATTTCACTGATCTTGGGTCTCCTCCATGCTCGCCGCATATTCCGATCTCAAGATCTGGCTTGACGCTTCGGCCCTTTGATATTGCTATCTGCATTAAACTTCCAACTCCTTTGGAATCTAATGACTCAAATGGGTTTTCTTTGATAATTTCCTTTTCAATATACTCTGGAAGAAACTTTCCTTCTACATCTTCTCTACTGAAACTAAACACCGCCTGTGTAAGGTCGTTTGTTCCAAAACTAAAGAATTCGGCAACCTTGGCCAATTCATCAGACGTAAGACAAGCACGAACTACCTCTAACATGGTGCCAAAATTGATCTTCAACTTTATGCCAGATCTGGCTTCGATATCTGATTTTATGTTCTGATAAATTTTCTTGATATAATCTAGTTCACTCACACTACCAACCTGGGGCACCATTATCTGAGGATGAATGTTGTTGATGTTTTCACTTGTAAGTTCTGCAGCAGCCTCACATATTGCTCTAATTTGCATTTCATAAATCTCTGGATATGTGATGCCCACCCGTACCCCTCTATGTCCCATCATAGGATTAACTTCTGCTAGATCCTTTGCCCTTTGAAGGAATCTTTGGGATGCTGTAAGCTCATCCGATGAGCCTTTACTCTCAAGTAAATGAATTTTGTTTATGAGTTCTTCTATGTTTGGAAGGAACTCGTGTAGTGGCGGGTCCAATAATCTGATTGTTACGTGATATCCTTCCATTATCCTTAGAATTTCTTTGAAATCCTCCTTTTGCAATAATCGCAATTTTTCCAATACTTCCTTTCTTTCTGTTACAGTTTTTGCCATTATCATTTCAACAAAAACTGGCAATCTATCGCGGGCATTGAACATTCGCTCGGTTCTGCATAAACCAATTCCCTCTGCGCCATAAATGCGTGCCAATTTCGCTGCTTGGGATGTATCAGCGTTAGCTCTTATTCCCAGCTTTTTTAGTTTTTGAGCCCAACCAAGTATAGTCTTAAAATCATCTGTTAATTTAGGCTCAACAGTAGGTATCTCTCCCACATAGACTTTGCCAGTACTTCCATCTATTGTTATTACCTCTCCTTCAGAAACGACTTTACTGTCCACAAGAAGTTTTTTTCCAGGATAATCTATTCTCATGTCATTGCATCCAACAATGCAAGGTTTTCCCATTCCTCTTGCAACTACTGCCGCATGTGATGTCTTGCCTCCCCTACTTGTTAAAATTCCAACTGATGCAAAAAATGCAGGAACATCCTCTGGTTTTGTTTCTTCTCTTACGAGAATCACTTTTACGCCTTCCTCGCCCATTTGGATTGCTTTTTTGACGTCAAAGATTGCTTTGCCACTAGCAGCTCCTGGCGAGGCCGGTATGCCCTTTGTCAATGAATTGAAGTTTTTTGCAGCTTCATTGTCAATGGTATTGTGGAGTAACTGATCCAGATCTTCAGGATTCAGACGCAGGATTGCCCTCTCCTTTGATATGAGTCTCTCCTTGAGCATATCTACAGATGTTTTTATCATTCCAGCTGCGTTCATCTTGGCAGCTCGCGTTTGAAGAAGATAAAATCTCCCCTTTTCTACTGTAAATTCTATGTCTTGGGGCTCTTTGAAATGCTTCTCAAGTTTTTCACATGTTTTCATTAATTGTTGATAAGTGGCAGGCAACTCTTTTATCATTGCATCAATTGGCTGTGGGGTTCTTATACCTGCTACTACATCTTCTCCTTGAGCATTAACAAGATAATCTCCAAAGATTTGTCTTGTACCATCAGAGGGATTTCGAGTAAAGATTACTCCAGTGACACTATCATTACCCATGTTTCCAAAGACCATTGTGACAACACTTACCGCAGTTCCGTTTGCTATCTCTTTTGTAATCTTGTATTTTTCTCTGTAAACTACTGCCCTCTCACCCATCCAACTCTTAAAAACTGCTTCAATTGCAAGGGCAAGCTGGTTGTAAGGATCTTCTGGAAAGAGTTTGCCTGTGTATTGCTGACAGATTGATTTGTATTCTGATACTATTTCCCTTAACGATTGCTCACTGAGTTCATGGTCTTGTTGAACATTCTGTTGTCTTTTGGCATTTTGTAAGACTTCGTCAAATTGTTTATCATCAATACCAAATACTACTTTTCCAAACAATTGAACAAATCTGCGATACGAATCCCACGCAAATCTGGGATTTTTGCTGGCATCTGCAAGTCCAATTACGGTTTGATCATTTAGCCCCAAGTTAAGAATGGTGTCCATCATGCCAGGCATCGATATTGCGGCACCCGATCTGACTGAAACTAGCAGTGGGTTTTGCAATGAACCAAATTCCTTGCCAGTTTTTCTCTCGATTTTCTGAATATTTTTCTTGACCTGTGGCATAAGGTTCCGTGGTAATTTCTTGTTGTTATCATAATACACGGTACAGACCTCAGTCGTAATTGTAAACCCAGGAGGTACGGGAAGCCCCAGTCTTGTCATTTCTATGAGGCCAGCTCCCTTTCCACCAAGCAGTTTTTTGTTCCTGCCGCTGCCTTCGTCAAAAAAATAGATTGGCTTCATACACGCATTGTGTTAAATCACGACTATCAAACTTTTCTCTTCTTGACAAAAGGGATGGAAAATTCTTCGATTACTCTTTCCCAATTTTTGGCTTTGACTATGCCACTTGCCACTAAAACCCCATTTGCACCAAGCTCTAGGGCACGTGCTACGTCATTACCAGAGATAATCCCTGCACCGCAGAGAAGTCTAGTCGAATTCTTGGCGTCTTTGACCGCTCTGACTGATTTTATTATGACCTCAGGCTTTTCCGTTGAAACTGCCTTTCCTGTTCCTATCAGCTCAGGAGGTTCTATCGCAATGTAATCAGGATTGAGTTTCGCATATTTTCTTGCTTCGCTTACGTTCTTAACACATACCACTGATGTCATTTTTAATGCCTTTAGTCTTGATACCAATTCTTTGATGTCCTTGCTTGCAAGTCTGTGCTCGCTGTGGTTTACTAGAGAGCCACTGACTCTTGATTTTTTTACTAGCTCAGGAACTATGTAACCTGTGGTACTTCCCATCTCCTTGTTATCAACGTGTTGAGCAAATACAGGAATGGAAACTTTGGTTATCTCTGAGATTACCTGTTGAGGCGGGCAAACAACAATCTTGATTTTGTATTTTCTAGAAATTTTGGAGGCTATTTTTGCAAGCTCCAGTGATCTTGAGCCTGAAATGTTATCATAATTTTTGAAGTTGATTATGAACAAGCTATTTTCAGCAGACGTTGTACCGCCCTGTATATCAAGAGATCCTTGAACTAATCCAAAGAAAATTTTTTACAGGAATTTGGCACTAGCAAATTACTTCTTTATTCCAAGTGTTCTGTTCTTCAGTCTTAGGTAAGAGTTGTGACACTTGCGGCATCTAGTCGCACTCATTGGGTTCTTTGCGCCGCAGGAAAAGCAGACTTTAAAGTAGAGTCTGGCCTTCTGAGCGATCTGTTTCTTGAGTGGATCTGTGATTGGCATTTTCTATTTCTCAAATTATGTGCTATTTGATTCTACTCTTTCCTAGCTTTCCTGCAAGCAGCATAGGAACCTCGGCAGGTCTTTTTGCTACCGGCACATTGGCCTTGGCATACATGGACACTTTGGATTCGGCAGAACCATAGTTTCCATAGATGATGGCTCCGGCGTGTCCCATTCTCTTTTCCTTGGGAGCTGCTCTTCCTGCAATATATGCAACTACCGGCTTGTCAAATTTTGTGTCAATAATGTGCTGAGCTAGCATCTCCTCAGCATCGCCGCCTATCTCTCCTACTACTACCACCCCGTCTATGTTGGCACCATCTCTAATTCGGTCAAACGCTTCAATAAGCGGTGTTCCATTAATCGGGTCGCCTCCAATTCCTAAGCATATGCTTTGACCAAAATTTGCAAGTGAAAGATTGTGTGAAACTTCGTACATCAAAGTACCACTACGTGAAATCACAGCAATCCTGCCAGGCTTGAATGGTGACGCAGGCATTATTCCTATCTTCATTACTCCTGGAATTATAATTCCAGGCGTATTAGGTCCTATGACTATCGCGTCTTTCTTTTTTGCCAAATCTACTATTGTCAATGCATCTTTTACTGGAACGTGTTCTGGGATGGCAATTAGTAATTTGATTCCAGCCTCTAGAGCTTCGACTGCAGCACTCAAGAAGAATTTTGCAGGGACAAATACTATTGAAATCTTGGCACCGCCTGCATTTACTGCATCCCTCATTGTCTCATAAATTGGAACTCCTTCTAATTTTTGACCACCTTTGCCTGGAGTGACACCTGCCACAATGTTAGTTCCATACGCCAGCATTTGTTGAGTATGAAATGATCCAAACTTTCCTGTAATTCCTTGTACAATCACAGGCTTCTTTTTGTAATCTTTTTCGCCTTCTTTTCCAATTAATAATTCAAAAAGATCAACCATTTTTATTCACCTCAATTACAGCCGCATTTATTGCTTCTTCAATTGTATCAAACATTTTTGTCCTTGAACCTCTTAGCATCTCTTTTGATTTATCAGCTTCAGCGCCAGACATTCTTGCAAAAACCGGAACGTCAATTACTTTATTCTCATAACCCTTGATAAATGCAGTAGCAACAGTAGTAGTTTTGACTATTCCACCATACAAGTTTACAAGTATTCCCTTTACCTTCTTCATTTTGCTTATCAAGGTGAGCGCTTCATATACCGTGTCCGTAGTAGCGCCTCCGCCAACATCCAAAAAGCATGCCGGCTTGCCTCCGTTATCTGATAACATATCCAGAGTCGACATGACAAGACCAGCTCCATTTCCAACTACTGCAATGTTTCCATCCAGTTCAACTAGCGAAAATCCGCTCTTCTCTGCACGTTCTTCAAGTTCTGAGACCTCTTGGAATTTGCGTAGTTCAGGATGTCTGAACATTGCATTGTCATCAATTATCATCTTACCATCTAAGGCAAGAAGTGATTCATCTTTTAGGACTGTAAGCGGATTGATTTCTGCAAGTTCCGCTTCTTTTTCTATTGTAATCTTGGACAATTTCTGGAGTATGTCGACAAACTGGGAACAAGCCTTGTCTTTTAGTCCAATTTCTGTTCCCACTTCATCAGCTGTTTTTGCGTCTACCTCCCCAAGGCCAACTTCGCGTATGATTTGACTCTTTACTGATTCAATTTCTACACCTCCTTGGGCAGAGGCAATTATCGTATAACATCGCTTACTTCTGTTGAGAAATAACGATAAGTAAAGTTCTTTTTTGATATCTGCCATCTTTTCAAGTAAAATCGCTTTTGTCTTCTCACCTTTGACTACCTTTTGCATGATCTCAGGATACTTGAGCTCAAACTCATCTATATTATGACATTTTTGAATCGCCCCTGCCTTTCCTCTACCGCCAACTGCCATCTGTGCCTTGATAACAAACGGATAACTAAGCACAGCAGCGTCTTTACGTCCCTGTTCTATGGCGGTAGACGTAAATCCTTTGGGGATAGGGATTCCATAGTCTGCAAACAGCGCCTTTGCTTGATATTCAAGTAACCTCATACAAACTTTTCATTTTCATGGTTTTATAATCTGTTAGCTGTTAAGGTGATTTTTGCAAACTTTTGGAATTCAATATGAGGTTGGAGTCAAGAAAAAAATGACACAATTACAGTATAATTTATCATAACACTCTAGTTTTATGATAAGGTGAGTCAATAGATGTCCAAAATTTAGGCTTTATTGAGGCAGTATAGAGTGAAATTTAATGTGCATTTAGTTTGTGGCGTCAACGTACTTGTTGCAGCACAAGCAGTGATGGACTGAAGGAATTAGGTGCTCTGGTTTTGCTTTCTCCTTTGGATTTACCTGTAAAATTACCTCCATTGGAGATCCACAATTAGGGCAATCCATTGGACGATAATTTTCGCTCATCATATAAAAGAAGATATGGTTTTGACAAGTCCGTCCTAAAAAAATACTGACAAGTCGTTATTTATCTGCCTTCATGATATCAATATTGAAACTGTGGGCGGCACGCCCGTGCTCACACGGACATACAACCCCAAGATCTGCCTACAGTTTCTTTTTAAATATATGCTAGTCCAACCTGTATTTTCAAAGAATTTCCTGAGAGTTTCCAGTTTCTTCAATACTTTCATGTGCTACAAACTATCTTTTCATTTTTTTCGTAAATTTGTTGGAATAATTCCTGACTTTAGTCAGATTGTAACATTGGTAGGGTAAAATGAAATTCAGCACCCATTCCTGTTCCTTTGGATTCTGCCCAAATTTTTCCTCCATGATTTTCAACTATTCCTTTACAAATTGACAGACCAAGTCCACTACCACCACGTTCCCGCGTTCTAGATGTGTCAACTTGGTAGAATTTCACAAAGAGTTTTTCGAGATCCTCATTTCTTATTCCTGTCCCATTGTCTTTTACTATGATTTCAGCCATATCATTTTTTGAAATTAGTGTAATAGATATCTCACCGTTCTCTTTAGGTACAAAATCCATGCTGTTTAAAATCAAGTTAGTTAATACCTGATCAATTCTTATTTCATCGCATAAACACGAAGGATTATTTTGCAAAATAACCTTAACGGAAATTCTTTTTCCCTCAAGATCAGGCTGTATCTTGCTAACTGTAGAGCTGATTATCCCAGACAGATAAGTTTTTTGTTTATCTAACTTTAATTGCCCAAGTTCTGTTTTTTGTACATCTAAAAGATCTTGTATCAGTCTGATAAGCGATTTAGAGCTTGATTGAATAAGTTCAATCATGTGCTTTTGGTCATCCGTTAGGGAGCCTAGATTTTTGGATAACAAGAGATCTACATATCCTTTTATCGGAGATAGGGGTGCCTTTAGCTCATGAGTTATCATTGCGACAAATTCGTCTTTTGATCTTTCAGCTTTCTTCAAATCATAAAGGGATTTTTGCAATTGTCTTTCAAGCGTCTGACTCTTTCCAATTAGTTGTGTCTTTTCCTCGTTTTGTCTTTGTAGCATGTCACGCTCTGCCTGCAGCTCCCTAGTCCTTATGTTCACAAGTTTCATCAAATTTGCGTTGACTACAAAAATTATTGCTAATAGTGCCATCAAGGTAGCAAAGAAGATGTAAAATGGTGTTAAATCTTCGGGTGCACCTTTTTGTGTTACTTTAGAATAATGGTCAATTAGAAAGATTGAACCTATCATTATCAGCGTCACTGCCACCAAAGGTATTACAAACTTTATTATGGCAACAGAACTTTTTGTGCTTACGATTTTCTTTTCTTCTGAATCTACAATAGGTATGTACTGTACTGATTCCATAGCACTTGTTTAGCTCGATGCATTTTAACTATTAGTAACGTCGGAAATATGACACTCACCTGTATCAAGGCGGACCAACGCAATTTTTCTGCAAATCCAGTTTTTCCCTTAAAATTGCCCTTCTAGAAGATCGACGCAATGCAATAAAAGGTCCCTGCTTTTTCGCATCAACCAACCTGGAAATTCATCTAGTGTAAATACCAGCTGTTGCTGAAAACTTGGAACTATTCCCCCTCCAGAAGTAATGACTTGAACAATCACATAACCATCAGTCAGTGTACAAACTGTCTCCTGATACGAGCCTTCCTCTTCTTCCAGCATGTTTCTATACAGCACAATAGGAGTCTTGGTTCTTGTGATGTGTGCAGAACCTTTCTTTAATAGCACCTCAAAATGAGATAAAAGCCAGCCATCAAGCGTTATCTGTTTTGCCATAACAGTGAATCTGCATTTAATTATTTAATTGAATTGATAGACATCTATTCTACCGAGATTCGGATCTTTTGACCATCAATGTCTTCATCCTTGTAACTTTTTGCTTTATCTGAAAACTCGATTCTCTTTACTCGAACCAAAAAAGCAAGCTCTGACTGTTTTTCTTTAACCATTTCAAGTGACTCATCATCCAGTCCAAACAGATAGGCAGACTCTAAAACATCAGTGGGATTGTAACCACGCTCTTTTCTTAATACCTGTAATCGTCTAGCTATGTCACGTATCAAACCACGGGCCATCATTTCACGGTTTCTTGACGTACTGATGAACACTATCATCGAATCCCGACTTGCCATGGCATAGCCTTCTTGTTCTGCAAAATCTATTACGAAATCGTCCTTTGAGAGTTCGATTTTGTTATCGCCAAGATCGAAAATAAATATTCCTTTCTTTAGCAACTCGTCTACAATGGTCTTGGGATCTGTCTGAGAAAATTTGGCTACAAGTTTTCCCATATCCTGCTTTGCTTTGGGGCCTATCTTTTTGCGTTCAAGCTCTACCTTTGGGACTATTGGCAGGCCAGCTGTGATAAGACTAGAGACAAGTTCAAGGCCTGACGATTTTTGCAATTCCACTATCTGGTATTTTTCTACATTAATTTGGGAAACTAGTCTATTTGAAAGGGATTCTATCTTTTTTTTCTGAGATGGCCCTACGCAAATAATTGCTTCATTTAACGGCCATCTTCTTTTCAACTTGCCCTTCATCCTTGCAGCAGATGCTACTGATACTGCTTGCTGCATCAAATCAAAAGATTCTTCGATTGTTTCATCTATGAGGGATTTTTGCGGAGTGGGAAAATCTTCCAAGAGTATGTTACCTTGTGTGAACATGGCATTGTACAAATACTGCGTAGTAAAGGGGCAGACTGGATGAATTATGATATCTAGAGTTCTTAGGATCTCAGAGAGTACGGCATATATGGCAAGTCTTCTTTCCCTTTGTGATTCATCTTCTGTCCAAAGTTCTTCGCGCGTGATTGGAACATAAACCTGACTTAGAGAATTTATAACAAAGTCATCAATTGCTTTTGCAGATTCGTGAAATCTGCACTTTTCTTGTGATTCAATAACTGTAGAGATTAACTTTTGAAGCTTTGATAAAATCCAGATCTCGGACTCTGTTAGTAGATTTTTCTTTTTGGCCCATTGTATGGTATACGTTTTATCATACTTGTCGTATTCACTATTTTGTTTAAAGTAAAGATGCAAATGATAAAGCGTACTTAGAATTTGGTAGGGCCTTGAAACAAGCTCGTCGGTACTAAAATTGAGTGGTTCAATTGGGCTTGATTTCCAAATAAAATAGAGTCTGACCAAATCGACAGAATACTTGCCCAGTAATTCAATTGCATCAATGACATTTCCTAGACTCTTGCTCATCTTGTTGCCGTTTTTGTCAAGCACATGACCTTGAAACAAGAAAGACTTGAAAGGTGAGACTGGGGCGTTATTGAAGATTACATTTTCTATCAAAAGGGTGTATGCCCAACCTCTGGTTTGATCAATTCCTTCTGTGAGAAAGACAGATGGGGTATACTCTTTGTATTCTGAATCAGTCAGCGAAGCGTAAGGCGCAGCACCACTATTATGCCATGTATCAAGGACAAATTGTTCCCTTTCAGTCTTTGAATTACACTTGTCGCATATTATGATTACGCTGTCAATCCACGGCTTGTGCAATTCAAAGTTTGGTCCGTCTGGTAGACCAGATGATGCTTTGACTATCTCATTTCTTGAGAAAAACCACTTTTGGTTGCCACAATTCTTGCACTTCCACAGAGGGAGAGGGCAACCCCATATGCGTTCCCTTGAAATGCACCAGGGATGCTTGTCCTTGATTATCTCAAGGAATCTATTTCGCGGAGGATCAAAGAAATATTCTACATTTTCTGCTGCCTTTACTGCCTTGTCGCCAAGTCTGTCAAGAAAATAAAAGAATCCTCTTCTTGCAAGCCAGAGAAGCTTGTGCTGTGATCTCCAACATAGTGGATACTGGTGCTTTATTTTTCCGATTCTAACCAGAGCACCTTTTTCTTTTAGTGAATTCACTATTTTTTCATCGGCATCTCTTACAAAAAGTCCCGAGTAGACTCCTGCCTCTATTGTAAATTTTGCTTCGTCATCTATTGGGTTAAACATGGGGACTAGTCTTTTGTTTCCAATCTCAAAGTCTTCTTCTCCATTTGGAGGTGACAAGTGCACAAGTCCACTTCCAGTCTGAATGTCAACAAAACTTTCAGCCACAACAAAATGAAACTGTGGAAGTGCTGCCCGCTCTTTCAATCCGGGAATCTCATCTAGGAGTGGATGCTTGTACTTTTTCTTTTCCAAAGAATCACCTTTAACAGTTTTCACTACAGTAAAATCATCGATTCTTACTTCTTTCATAAATTCCCCAAGGCGCTTCTCGCCAACAAGCCAAGTCTCACTTCCTACTTTTACGTGGACATAGTTCTCATCTGGGTTTACGCCTACCATGGCGTCAGTGACAAGCGTAAATGGCATTGTAGTCCAGACAATCAGATACAAGTCTTCATCTTGTAATTTCACCTTGTAGTAAAGAGATGGGTCTTGGACTGTCTCGTAGCCTTGGTTTACCTCAGCGTGGCTCAGCGAGGTCTGGCAGCTAGGGCAATATGCAACTACCTTGTAATCTTCTGAAAGTATGCCATTTTCGTGAGCTTTTTTTAGATACTTCCATTCACGTTCAATGTATTCATCTTTGTAAGTCCAGTATGCATTTTTTTGGTTAAACGACATTCCAAGAAGCTTGTCTGCTTCTACCCATTTTTCATTAAACCTGTGAACTATTTTCTTGCATTCTGATACTAACTTTTCAACACCAGTTGATTCCATAACTTGTGACTTGCTTCCTGATACTCCAAGTTCTTTTTCTGCCTGTAATTCTACGGGCAGTCCCTGTGTATCCCAGCCTGCGTTGAATATTATCTTGTATCCTCGTAGAGTCATGTATCTGTACCACAGGTCTTTTATTATCCTGCCTCGAAGATGTCCCGCATGAGGAGTACCGTTCATGGTAGGTGGACCTTCTATGAAAGCAATCTTTCTTGTCTTATTTGGAGAGTTGAAAATTAATTTCTCTAAATCAACTGACGATAACTGATTTTTAACTTCCTGTTCAATATCTTTTGGTTTAAACTCGCTAGAAATCTGCATTCACAGATGAAGTAAAT
>MNJS01000009.1 GCA_001920395.1 Thaumarchaeota archaeon 13_1_20CM_2_39_20 | reverse complement strand
CCGTATCTGGAATGCTTATCCTGTCTACACCTGCCTTTGAGATTGCTTTGCACACATTAATCAAAAATTCAGGCTCCGCTCTACTTGCGTCCTCTACTGTGAATCGCATCTTCAAACCATGTGATTTAGCATATTCTACAGTTTCGATTGCTCTCCTCATGGCTTCTTCTCGAGTTATTCTTAGTTTGTCTTTCATGTGGATATCTGATATGCCAAGGTATGTTGCCATCCAGGTGGCATCACAGCCAAGTACTATGTCAACATCTTCCTTCAGCGCTCGCACATGTGCTACAATGTCAGCTCTTAATCCTTGTTTGATTATTGTCTTGGTAGCTTCTCTATGATCAGGTGAAACTACTGGTGAAATTTCTATTTGATCAACGCCAAAATAATCAAGCATCCATGCAATCTGGATTCGTTGCTTGTTAGAAAATGTTACACCTGGATGCTGTTCGCCTTCCCTTAGGGTACTATCAAGAATATGAATCTTCTTTGGTTTGCTGCCAATCTCGTTATGCCTGTATGCGTAATAATTCGGATCTTCCATTGCTTATTTAGTATCAAAATTTAGTAAATATAAACATATTCGTACAGAATTCGGCTAGATTTGGCGTTTTTCCGACGATTTACGACATTAACTAAAAGAAGAAGCCGAACTTCGTTCTAGCTGACAGTTCGAAGTATTATTACAGTATTAGTATCAAAAACACCAGGCACTTTTCGCAAATTATCAATACAGACATTTATGTCAGTGATTGTAGGGGCCCTGATAATTACAGCGATATCATATTGACCAGTTATCTCATAAACTGTGTGGACACCCTGTAACTTTGAGAGCTTTCCTGAGACCCTGGATGTATCTGTTGATGAATCTACGGAAATTAGGATTATTGCACTTGTTGAATTGGCATCTCCAGTCTCGATAGTGAATTTTTTTATCGTACCACCATCGGTTAGATTCTTTACTCTTCTTCTTACTGCTGATTCTGAAAGACCTAGTTTTTCTCCAATTTCAACAAAAGACCTCCTTGAATCTTTTTTTAACATTTCAATTATTGTTTCGTCAGTGTTGTCTCTAGACATTTCTTCTTTGTTCCTCCTTTGATAGTATGACATCAAGCGTTTCTAAAGCTTTGTTTATGTCTGATTCGGAAATTACAAGAGGAGGCAATAATCGTAATATGTTCTTGCCCGAGTAGAGCAGCAATAGATTATTTGCAATTCCATCGAACAAAATGTTCTTTACATCAAATTTCATTTCTACTCCTATCATCAAGCCCTTTCCCCGTATTTCGCGAATTATCCTATGCTTTTCCTTCAGTCTTTCCAATCCCTCTAGAAAAATCTTTCCCATCTTAGTAGCACTTTCTACCAATCCATCTTCGGTCAAAGCTTGGATTGTTGCTGTTCCAGCTGCACAAGAAAGGGGATTTCCACCGAAGGTAGATGATTGTTCTCCTTTGTTAATAGAAGCCAAAATGTCTGGCCTTACAAGGGTAGCTCCCATGGGAACTCCGCCCGCTATTCCTTTTGCAAGACACATGATATCCGGTATGGTTTCCCAGTGTTGGCTTGCCCACATCCTACCAGTCCTTCCCAAACCTGACTGAATTTCATCAAATATCAATACAGCTCCCTTTTCGTTACACAACTTTCTTACCTCTTGCAAGAAGCCATCAGGGGCTACGTGAATGCCACTTTCTCCTTGGATCGGTTCCAGTATGACAAGGGCTGTTTCAGAATTTATAGTAGAGCGTAGAGCATCAATATCACCAAATGGTGAAAATGAAACACTTTCTACAAGCGGTTCAAAGGACTTGCGGTATTTTGGGTTGAATGTAACTGAAAGTGAACCAAATGACTTTCCGTGATACGATCCATTCATAGCTATCATTCCTTTTTTTCCAGTAAATTTGCGTGCGAATTTTATGGCAGCCTCAACAGCTTCGGTTCCACTGTTGTTAAGATACACCTGACTTAGGTTCTTGGGTGCTATTTTAATGAGGTTTTTCAGAAATTCTTCCCTGGTTTTGTTGTAAAGGGAGCTGTGAACTGTGATAATTTTTTCAAGTTGTGTCTTGAGAGCGCGAACTACGCGTGGATTGCAGTGACCAACTAGGGCTACACCGTAACCACCCATGCAGTCAAGATACTCCTTTCCGTCTACGTCCCAAACATAAGCTCCAAGACCACGCTCTACTGTAACGGGAAATCTCTGATAGATATTTCCCATGAATTGATCTTCAGTCATTTTAAAATCACTGTGCACTTGTCATGAACAATCGCCGACGATATCGGGTTTTCCCTTTGACCATTTGCAATTAATGCCTCTTTCACGCCCATCTCCAAGGCTTCTGTTGCTGCTAGAACTTTCTTTTCCATGCCAAATCCAATTCTCGGCAAAATCTCCTTTGCCTCTGTCAATGATATCTTCTCAACTAGTTTATCATCCATAAGCAAACCATCTACATTTGTAAGGAATAGAATCTTGTCTGATTGCATCTTTCCAGCTACATATGCAGCAGCTCTATCACCATCTACATTTAGGAAATCAAATTCTTCACTGATCGCTATTGGCGATATGACAGGAAAATATCCTTGATCTAAGATTGACCTTACGAGACTGGCATTCACATCGCGTATTTTTCCAGTATATCCTCCATCAATTATCATCTTTCTTCCTTTTTCGTTAATGATTATTAATTTCTTTTTTCGCTCTGCCTGAATTATTTTACCATCTATTCCTGAAAGGCCAACTGCGTTGATTCCATTTTTTTGAAGCATTCCGACAATCCTTTTGTTTATCCTGCCAGACATGACCATTGTGAAAATCTCCACTGTCTCTTTGTCAGTATACCTACTTTTGATACCTTCAGGTGATACAATAAATTTCTGTTCTTTTCCAAGAGCTTCCGAAATCTTTGTAACCTCTTTACCGCCCCCATGTACTAGTATAACTTTTTCTTGTTCAGAAACTTTCTTTAGATCAGATATTGTAGAAGGATGAAGACCATCTACTACACTCCCTCCTATCTTGATTGTTATCATCTTTTCACACGGGAGTGAGAGGTGAGTATGCTAGACCGTCCATCTCATTGAATCCGGCCATTACATTCATGTTTTGTATGGCAGAACCCGCGGCTCCTTTCATTAAGTTATCTGACGCTGAAAGTACAACTAATCTATGATTGTCCTCATCTATGTCGAATCCAACATCGCAGAAGTTGGAACCAACCACGAACTTTGGATCAGGGAATTTATAGAATCCTTTCTTGTCGCGAATTAGTCTGATGAATTTTTCATTTTGGTACATCTCGCGATACATTTTCCAAACATCCATTTCACTTACCTCCTGAGTAAGAAACGTGTGATTTGTACACAAGATTCCTCTCACCAGATCGACTGCGTGGGGGCTCATCGATATCTTGATTTTCTTTCCCGCTACTTGGCTTAACTCTTGTTCAATTTCTCCGGTGTGTCTATGTTTTGCTGGCTTGTATGGTCTTATGACGCCAGACCGCATCGCATGATGAGTGCCTGCTTCAGAACCGGCTCCCGCTCCTGACGATCCAATCTTCGAATCTACTATAATATGTTCAGAGTCAATGACGTTCCTTTTTACTAGTGGGTACAGTCCGAGAATAGATGTTACTGCCATGCATCCGGGGCATGAAACCAGTTGAGCTTTTTTTATTTCATCTCTGTGCATTTCTGGAACACCAAATACCGACTTTGAGAGTAGCTCAGGATACGGGTGTTGCCATCCATACCATTTGTCATAATCAGGTGCATTATGCAACCTATAATCAGCACTCAAGTCTATTACCTTCATACCGCGGTCGTACAATGCTTTTACAATGTCAACTGCTGTTCCGTGAGGTACCGCTGTGAACACTAGATCACATTTGTCCGATAACTTGTCATAATCAAGCTCAGTGAACGTCATATCAGTAAATCCTTTCAA
The DNA here is from genome assembly GCA_001920395.1 of Thaumarchaeota archaeon 13_1_20CM_2_39_20. Lineage (GTDB taxonomy): Archaea > Thermoproteota > Nitrososphaeria > Nitrososphaerales > Nitrosopumilaceae > Nitrosotalea. The sequence continues at coordinate 13,888 of MNJS01000009.1, read as the reverse complement.
GGCTGGTTGGATCCTAGAGATGTATTCTCCGACGTACTGCCTTGAAGTAACCATTGCTATCTCGACTTTGGGATGACTAACAAGAAGTCTTAGAATTTCTCCGCCAACGTACCCTGATGCTCCAACTACTCCGATTTTCATTGATACAATCCTGCATTACATGGTATAATTTATCTTATAGCTGACGTAACTGAGTATTGAATTATTTCTTTTGGAATGTTTCGTTTTGCAACCTTAGCCAGCCCTTTAAATTCTACAGTGTTATTTACTTCGTGAACTACAAGCCCATGTTTTTTATCTTCCATGACGTCAATGCCTAAAATTCCTCCGCCAACAGCTTTGGATGCACTAATGCAAATATCCTCCAGTTCTTTGGTAATTTCACATGTAATTGGTTCTGCCCCAAGGGCTATGTTTGTCTTAAAACTGCCCGTTGAAGTTCTATACATCGCAGCGATCAATTGATCTCCTACAGTTATAGCTCGAATATCCCTGGGAGGCCTGTTTACCATTTCCTGTAAGTAATATATCCTATCTAGAGGGCCGTCACTTAGTTCTCGTACTTCCACTATAGCGTCAGCGGTCTCTCTATCCTTTAATGCCATGACTCCCCTTCCCCAGCTTCCTATGACGGGTTTGATAACTAGTGGGTATCCTTCTTCATCTAATGTCTCTAGTGCTGCCACCGAGGAAAATGAGAAGTAGGTCTTTGGAGTCGGTACTTTGTGCTTTTTTAACAAAAGAGATGTGAGCATCTTGTTTCCGCAATTATTGGCAACTTCAAATCTGTTGATTACAGGAACATCGAGAAATTCTAGACATGCTGTAAGATGAAGGCCTCGAAAATAACTGACACATCTCTCGATTACTACGTCTCCAAAGTCAAAATTATTTTTCTTACTTTCTGTGTTGATTTTTGTTATCTTTGCGTCGATCATCTTCGTATCGTGTCCCATCTCTATTGCTTTTTGTTCTAGCATTTTCTCCTCTACTCTGACTCTATCGAACACGATGCGGACCTTCGGCATCTACTCTCCCCAATCTTCGCCTACTTTTTCAGCATGTTTTAATTCGCATACACTGCCATTCTTGGAAGCAATCTCAAAATCTGCCCCACAATCAGGACAGGAGACTATTTCTCCAACACTTGCGTCATCTGGAATTTTTATTTTGGCGTCACATTCAGGGCAATTCATTCTTTGATCTCTCACCTCTTTTTTACTAATTTATTAGCTTCTGTTGATTGAAGCCCCCATAATTCAACAAATCCTTTTGCAAGAGTTTGGTCGAAAGTGGAACGAGATCCATATGTAGCCAAATCATGGCTATACAGTGAATAATCCGATTTTCTTCCAACAACCCGTAGATTTCCTTTGAACATTTTGAGCTTTACAGTTCCGCTAACTCTCTTTTGCGTCGCATTGATAAACATATCTAAATCTGATTTCAGAGGATCTTGCCAGAGTCCAGAATAAGCTAACCAAGCCCATTCTGTATCGACCATAGCTTTGAATTTCAATTCATGTTTTGTTAGAACCATCTTTTCTAGATCGGTATGGGCTTCAATGAGGCAAGCAGCAGCTGGAGTCTCATAGACTTCTCGAGATTTTATGCCTACGACCCTGTCTTCTATGTGGTCTACTATCCCAATACCACAGTTTCCAGCCTTTTTGTTGACGTATTCAATAAGTTCTATTGGTTTGAGATTATTGCGATCCACTGCTACCGGTGTTCCTTCGTGAAACTTTACTTCCAGATACTGCGGTCTTTCAGGAAGATCCCTTGTTCTTACCCAAATGAAGGCATCTTCGGGCGGCTCTGAATATGCATTTTCTAATTCTCCTCCTTCTATTGCCCGTCCCCATAAATTTTGATCTATACTGAACCTTTTTGCCGCAGTATCGATCGCTATTCCATGTTTTTTTGCATACTTCAATTCGACATCGCGCGTAAGGTTGAGATCTCGGATTGGAGCAATAATTGGAAGGCCAGAGCTAGATCGCATTGTAACGTCAAACCTAACCTGATCGTTGCCCTTTCCGGTACATCCATGCGCCAATGCCTTCGCATTTTCCCTTTTTGCAATTTCTACAACCTTTTGTGCAATAAGTGGTCTTGCTAGTGCAGTTGCTAAGCAATATTTTTTCTGATAAAGTGCATTGGCCTTGATAGATGGGAAGATGAAACCTCTCACAAATTCTTCTCGAGCATCTAAATTATAATGTCGTATGACTCCAAGACTCTTTGCTTTTGCAGCAATTTTTTTCTGATCGTCGCCTTGGCCAACATCAATTGTTACTGTAACAACATCAAGGTTGTGTTTTTCTTGCAGATATTTCACCACAACTGATGTATCTAACCCGCCAGAGAAAGCCAGAACTGCTTTTTCTTTCATGAGGTTTTCTGTGATCAGAATTTCGCATTTATCTTTTATGATTTGACACTTCTTCTCATTTTTGTCTTTACAAAATTGTAAAAATTATTTTTAAAAAGATGAGATAAACTGAATTAGTCCAAGCTAAAATTCGAACACTATTTAACAGTATTATTATAACAGTGTTATATGAAATCAAGTCGCTACGAAGGCAGTCACCAAGTACTTACTGTAGTGAAAATAGTGGGGACATCATGACAAAACTCCAAGCAAGAGGCGTCGTTAAACGATTCGATCATGACGGAAACTCTGTCATGGCATTAGACGGAATCAACTTGAACGTTGAAGAGGGTGATTTCGTATGCATTGTAGGTCCTTCAGGATGCGGAAAATCAACTTTCCTTAACATCGTCGCTGGACTTGAAAAACCAGATTCTGGTGAAGTTCTACTTAACGGAAAACCGATCTCAACTCCAGGACCTGATAGAACAATGGTTTTCCAGGAAGGTGCTTTGTTTCCATGGCTTAAGGTAATTGATAACGTTGAATTTGGACTCAAAATGGCTAGAATCCCTAAAGACGAACGAAGACAGATATCTCAAAGCTATCTAGACATGATGCAGCTAACCAAGTTTGCAGACTCTTACACATATCAGCTTTCGACAGGAATGAAGCAAAGAGTAGCTATAGCAAGGGCCCTTGCCATGGACCCAGAAATTCTTCTGATGGATGAACCATTTGCCGCGCTTGATTCTCAAACAAGGGATCTGTTATTAGTGGAGCTTCAGTTGATATGGGAAAGAACCAAAAAAACAATCATATTTGTTACACATAATATTTCAGAATCCGTAATTCTTGGAAAGAGAGTTGTAATTTTCACGAACCGCCCTTCCAAAATAAAAAAGGAAATAGTGATTGATTACAGACGACCAAGACTTATGGAAGATGAAAATCTTCAAAAATATTATCATCAAATTCTTGAAGAACTAAAGAGTGAGGTAATTGCAAGAGCAAAAGATGAAAACCAATGACTGAAAACTTGATTTCAACACAAAAAACACATCGCGAAAATCTTGCCGATGCTGCCAACGCGGCTTTGTTTTTGGCAGTGTTCGTAGGCGTATGGCAGGTAGTATTTATGCTGGGTATTTGGCCTAAAATCTCTCTACCGTCACCTGCAATGGTGATAGAATCTTTTGCCAGGATAATATGGAATCATTCATTACCTGAGAGCATAGGCATAACTTTGGCTAGACTCGTGGGAGCCTTCGCTGTCTCAATGACCCTTGGAACACTCATCGGACTTGCAATGATTCGGTTCAAGGGATTTGGGAAAACATTGAATTCATTTTCCGCAGGACTCTTATCCTTCCCAAGTATTGCTTGGGTTCCCTTCTCGATTCTCTTGATTGGCTTCAATGAATTTGGCATTCTGTTTGTAGTAATAATGAGTTCAATTTTTTCGATAATGATTTCAACTTATAGCAGTATTAGGAATATTCCCCCAATTTATCTTGATGCAGCTAGAAACATGGGTTCTAAAGGATTGGCACTTTTCAGACACGTCACGATTCCAGCAGTGACTCCCTCACTAATAATTGGCCTAAGACAAGCTTGGTCATTTGCTTGGCATGCAATAATAGGTGCAGAAATATTAATGTCGATAGTAGGACTAGGACACATTCTGTCTGTTGGAAGAGATTTTATTGATCAGAGTCAGGTAATTGCCAGCATGATTACCATTTTCGCAATAGGTTTACTGGTTGACAGATTCTTGTTGTATAAACTAGAAGATAAAGTGAGACGAAAATGGGGATTGGATCTTCATCGCTAAAGGGTAGATGAATAGTGACACCAAGATCAAAGTTTGTCATAACAGGAGTGATTGTTTCAATCGTAATTGCGTTGTCATTAACACAGAATTCAGGATTGCAAACATCACATCAAGTAGAGTCATCTTTCGATACTTTGAGGATTGGCTATTTTCCTAACATAAATCACGCACAAGCAGTTATTGGATTGGGAAATGGAGATTTCCAAAGGAGTCTTGGAAAAGTCAAGATAGAGACACAAGTTTTCAATGCAGGACCATCTGCAATTGAAGCGCTTATTGCGGATAGAATCGATGTAACATACGTAGGGCCTAATCCCGCCATTAACGGTTATCTAAAATCCGACGGCCAAGGCCTTAGAATTATCGCAGGTGCAACATCCGGAGGAGCAGTCTTTGTAATTCGAAACAATTCGGGAATAGAAACAGCGAAAGACTTTGCAGGTAAAAAATTTGCATCACCTCAACTTGGGAATACTCAAGACGTAGCTCTGAGAGCCTATCTGCTGACAAATGGATACAAAACCTCCGAGAACGGCGGTAATGTTCAGGTGATACCTGCCCAGAATCCTGACATCCTCACTATGATGGTAAAGAAGAATATTGATGGAGCCTGGGTTCCAGAACCATGGGGTGCAAAGCTTGTCAATGAAGCAAATGGGAGAATCTTTCTAGATGAAAGAGTTCTCTGGCCTGGTGGAAAATTCGTTACTGCCTTAATTGTGGTAAAAACGGATTACTTGGAGAATCACCCAGATGTAATTAAGAAGCTACTTGGGGCTCATGTCGACGAAACTATCTGGATCAACAATAACAAAGAAGAGGCAATCAAGACTTTCAATGAACAAAATGAAAAATTAACAGGCAAGACAATTCCTGGAAAAGAACTCGAAGAAGCCTTTTCACGAATGGAGATAACATACGATCCTGTGAAAAATTCACTCTACAAATCTGCTGACGATGCTTACAACCTAGGGTTTTTGGGAGATAAGAAACCAGACCTGAATAATATCTTTGACTTGAAACTACTTAACGAGATTTTAAAAGAAAAAAATCTTCCTAAAATTCCCTAATCTGTTTTCTTTTTCCATATGATGACGCTGACTACAGCGGCAGCAACTGGTATTATTATTAAGAGATAGTTTCTGTAATTGCCCACGGGAAGTGATGGGTGTTGTTCAAAACCAGCTATTGAGACGTAAGAAGTAGATTTAGGTGGTAGATTGAAGGCCACATGCCAATTGCCGTCAGGATCTTTGCTTTGTAGAAAATCAATTGGAACGCCATTTGAGGCTACTGAGAACTTTTGACCCTGCGATTCTTGTGGAAACATGAAATTTACAAATGCTGTATCAGGAAATGGGTTCCTCGCAGTAAGAGAAAGGGTTTGCTGAAAATTATCGAATTTTGCATCAGTAACGTAACCTGTGGACAAGTAAGTAAAATTGTACTTGCTGCTGTCTCTATTAACGACTACAGTTTGGGTAGGATCTGTACCTATGTCAAAACAGCTGTAATAACTCACTTTAGATGCAAGAGCAGGGTCAGGATACATTGAAAAAGCAAGTTTTTCGCGAGGTTCCATCTTAGTAATTGTCTCAATGCTCTTACCAACATCGAGGAACTTGCCATCTTTACCATAGATTACGGCATATACCTTGACACCGTAGACGGGAATGGTACCGTTGTTGAAAATAAACCCGGTAGTATGCCCATCAGTATGTTTCACAAGGGTTCTGTCATAAATCACATCTACGTTCATCGAACCGTGATCTGCAGGAACAAAAGTAACTTGAGGTTTCTCAAGAATTGCGTTTTTATCTTGAACAGCGACAAGTTTAATTTTGAATGGAATATCTTTTGATGGATTTACAATTGAAAGGGTATAAGATTTAGAGATAGTTCTATCACCAACCTTGACATTAATGTCAATTGTAGGAACTATCGCTTTATCTTCAGAATTCTTTACCGCACCTACGACAGTGTACGTGCCATTTGAATCGTAATATGCACCAAGCTCATCATTTGGAATCCAGACATTAGCAGAAGCGAGATGAAATGACAATAGAGTCATTGTAAACAAAATGGAGAAAACAGGTACTACTTTCCATGAACTCATCTGACAGCAGCAAAACTAGATACGATCTTCAATTTTAAGCTAGGTGCTGATTGCCACCCTTGCCATCGTCGCGCCTTCAACCATGGCTTTTAATTTTTCAAAGGCAACGGTTCTTGTTCTAGTCCTGAGACCACAATCTGGATTTACATAAATTTTAGAAGGGTCACCCAAAGCCTTGGCAGAATAGATTATTCTGTCACGAATAAGTCGCGGTGTTTCAATTTTGTCAACGTGAACATCGGTTACGCCTATGCCAATCTCACCCTTGAATCCATATTCTTTGAATAACTTAAGGACGTGATACCCCTTTCTTTCTTTCTCATTTACTCCCAAATTCCATGTGTCCCGGTTTGCAAATTCTAGCGTATACTGTTGGGCTCTTATCTCTAGCATCTGTGGCGCCAAGGCCTCATAATCATTTCCTGAAAAACATGCGTGCACAACAATTTTTGCATTTACCCCCCTGACAGATTCATTTATTGATTCCCGGAAGATTTCCATCTCAGATGGATGAGTAGTTGCCGCAGGTTCATCTATTTGAATAATTTTTGCCCCTTGCTTAACGAGGTCTTGCACAAGAGGTCTGACAACTTTTTTTGCTAATACCAAGACCAAATCTTCCTTTGATTTGTAATACTCGTTATAAGACCAATCTGCCAGCGTATAAGCTCCAGTCACTGGTACTTTGATCTCGCGTTTTGCATTTTCTTTGATAAATTTGAATTCTTCCCCATGAAAGTTTTCTTTGTAACCAACCTCTCCAGTAACTCTTGCTTTGTTATAGTATTTGTTGTCCCATGATCTTACTCGTCCTGAAAACTCAAATCCCTTTACATATCTAACTGGTTCTTCGTACATCTCAACTCGTCTCACTTCTCCATCATAAACTATATCAAGACCAAGATCTTCAAGCGTTTTGATATTTAGCAAGGCAGCTTCATCTCTGGCCTTCGATTTGTCCTTCTTTGATACATCCGGGCTTTTTACCACGTTCAAAAGCCAGGAAGGTTTTTTCAGGCTACCTATCTCTTGAGTTGGGAAATATTTACGCACTTTTAACCCCTCTTGCAATCTCTCCAAGCCTCAATATCTTTTTAGCTGCAAAATCTTTTGGTAAATATTGAAGATCGAAATTTGTTGTGACATACGTTTCGTGAGGTTTTGTATTTGATATAATACTATTTAATTTAGAAATGCTTTCTTGACTATCTTCCAGCTTCGTGTTATACGAGTTGATCAAACCCACTGCGAGTGATTTTCCCGCAAAGCTATGCTTTTTGATTGAAGATGTCGGTGTGGATGTTATATCAAAACCAAGACCAGAAACAGGTAATTCCAAAAGTTTCTCAATTTTATCTGAAACATCACCGAAGTAAAGATGAAGAATTGTCTTTGCTTTAAGACCGCGAGTAATAATAGCTAGCGTATCATATACTAACCCAAAATCCACTTTTGGATTATATGCGATTGATGGAGCAAGAAGCTGTATTATCTGAAAACCAGACCTTGCCAAGTTATTTATTTCCCTGCGAAGCATTTTTGCTATTGTTTTGGGAAATTCGTCTTTTTTGTAGTTTTTGCTAAAATGTGCATCAGCAAATGTATAAGGATCAGGAACACATACCGCCCTATTTTTTGGCAATAAGGAAATTGCCAAGTTTGATTTTATTATGTTTCCAGCGTCATTCAAGGGACCAACAAAGGAAAGTCTTCTGTAGAAGGTGTTTGTCTCATAAATTCGATTAAGTGCTTCAAGCTTTACCGACTTTAATTTTGAAAATGGTCTGTATATGTCATCCCAATCTAAAAGTGGATCACAAATATAACCAAGCTTTGCCTTTTCTTGCATGGCGATATATTTTTTTTTTTCTTTCAAATACAATAAAGGCAGATTTTTTGCGATTTTACGAGTAGCTTCTATAAGCTCTTCAGATCGTGGATAAATTCCCACAGTATAAGACGATATCAAGTTAACTTCTTTAAAATTTCAAGAGCCCTCTTAAAATCATTTGGAGAGCTTATTAGCACGTTGCCTGAAATTTTGTGAGCATCTTTTATGAAACCTACAACGTCATTACTGTAATTTGACCAGTCAAGATTTAGTCTCTTGGCAGACTGCAAATTTTTTTCCGAGGGCAAGAGTATACAAGGAATTATTCTAAATCCTTGGGGTTTTAATTTATCCACTATCTTTATTATCTGATCAAACGAGCTAATAACTTGGGTAACAAATCCTTTCGGTTGTGCCTCAATTTTTTTGTGTATTTTTTCAAAGTTTGGGTTGCTAGGCAAGGAAAGAAAAAGATCAATTTTTTTTCCAAAACCTTGTTCGTTGAATTGCTTTACAACCTCACTTGGCACAAGCTTGGAATCTTTTGGTCCCGCCGGAGGGGGATCGCCCTTTAGAATAAGAACGGCATTTAGATCAAGCAATATGGCATCACAAATTGTTTGAGTTAGAGAGGTAAGGTTTCTGTCTCGTACGCGCACACTGGCAGAAAGCTCTATTCCGTCATTAGAATTGCGGATAAAAACTCCTATTGTGATTGGAGAAATTCTTGGTATCCCAAGGACAGAATCAGTTACATGAATACTGTTGCATACCTTACTGACCTCAAGGGCCTTGGTTTTCAGCTTATTTACAGATTCCTGTAGCTGCTGATGAGACAGTACAGTATCCTGTATCACTTTTGGTGGATTTAGCTCATAGGTGACGGTCATAAGAGATTTTCTGGATTACTTGATTATAAAAGCCCCTATGTAACTTTACGGTAGGATTAAACAGCAGCCAAACTAGCTCCGATATGCAACCAAGATGATGTCTTGGAACCCATAAACATGTCACATCTGCTCTAGCAGAGCTAACCGTGCATTCGTAGAATTAATTTGCTGAGAGTTCGATCCTAAAATTTTACCAGTTCAACAGCAATTGAAGAAATTAAATTACACAAAACAAATTGATTAATTGACATCGTATTGGACATTCACAAAATTAGGGACGCTCTAACTAGTCCAGTTAAGCCCGAAGCTCGGAATAATTCGAAGAACAAACTTGCTGCCGTACTGATTATGTTCTATGGGCCAAAACCCACGATAATAATGATTGAGAGGCCAAAGACTATGAATCATCATGCCGGGGAGATTTCATTTCCAGGTGGTACTTTGAAACAAGGTGACGGCGATCTATTAAAGACTGCCATTCGAGAGACAAAAGAAGAATTAGGAGTTGAGATTTCAAGACTCGCCATCATAGGACAACTCGCTCCAGTGACAACTTTGAATTCTGGTTTTACAATTATGCCATTTATTGCATTCTTAGATCAGATTCCTTCCTTGGTACCAAATTCAGAGATTGCATCTGTACTGAGAATACCATTGTTAGATTTATTGAAGACCATAGAAGATGATAGTGATCCTACTCACAAATCAATTCAAGAGATGTATACGTTCAAATTTCAAGAACATTTGATTTGGGGCGCTTCGGCACGAATGCTAAAACAGATACTCGTGAAGTTAGTCGCTCTGGAGTTAGTTTGAGAAATAACTGAGATTCATTTAAAAAGAGGTCAAGATTGTCAAATTTTTATGGCTGCCCATAAGTCAACTCCAAGGAAGATCAGGTTGATGAAGAAAATAAAGCAGAATTCACCTGTTCCAGCATGGATAATAGTTAGAACTAAGAGAAAGGTTAGGACAAATCCCAAGAAGCGACAATGGCGTAGAACAGATGCGGGGGTCGGCTAGTTGTCAGAGGAAGTATTGGAACGAATTTACACAATTAATCTTGGAAAAGTACTGTTGTCTCCAAACAACCAGAGAGCCAAACGTGCGATAAACATGATACGAGAATTTGCCTCGAGGCATATGAAATCTGAAAAAGTGAAGATAGAGGAAGACGTTAGCCACTTGGTTTGGGAACGTGGCATCAGGCATCCACCTAGAAAGATAAGAGTCAAGTTGACAAAAGATGATGATGATAACATTATAGTTTCGAAATATCAAGAAGAAAAGAAAGTAGAAGAGAAACCAAAAGAGAAGAAAGAAGAAAAGAAAGTAGAAAAGAAACCAAAAGAGAAGAAAGAAGAAAAGAAAGTAGAAGAGAAGAAAGAAGAAAAGAAAGTAGAAGAGAAGAAAGAAGAAAAGAAAGTAGAAGAGAAGAAAGAAGAAAAGAAAGTTAGCGGCTCTAAGTCAGATAAGAAACAGAAGGAGTAATTCTATTCTAATTGTTCTAGATCCAGATCTATCTTTAGGCTAGAATCTGGTTCATCCCAATCAAGAACACTTTGTTTTGGAATGAAACCAAGAGGATCATATTTGTCAAAACGTGTTTCGCCTTCTATTGATGTGAGTAAGACAACCTTGGAACGTTCGCCAGTGGTTATTGATAAGCTTACGCGAGTGCTGTCATCTCCAAATATTCCACTGATTGCATTTACCATAGAATTCAAAACACCAACCGGAACTTTGTTTCCACCAACAACATAGAGTAACGCGCTCTTGATACTGTTTGGTGAAGCATCCTCATACAGCATCTTTATCGAATCTCTTAGGGACAATTCTACATCCGCTATGTCCTTGCTTGTAGAAAGTATGTTCGTTTCAAGTGGGAGTGACGAATTTCTTAGAGTAGAAATGACTTGAAGCAACGCCGAATTTGCTATGATATTACATGATTCTGGTGTTAGGTCTAGATTGCTTTCAAGCAAGGCATCGTTATCTACGATTACGGTGCAATCAGAATTTGCCTTCAGTCTCTTAAGAGAAACCCCAGAGAAGAAAATTCTATCTTTTTCGAACTTAAATGGCATAATCCCAAAGGAGAGGACATTCTTTCCAAGTTCCTTTCCAATTTGAGAAACTATGGGCGCCAATGCGGCACCCGATTTTCCTGCCAAATTAGCGATTATGACTATAGTCGAGTAAGGCTCCATTCTCTCTGTAACTGAACCTCGAGCACCCATTGATATCCCTCTTATAAGATATGCCGAGGGATTCAGAATAGGACTAGTATTTATCAAGATTTTGGAAGATTCATCATTAAGATCCCTTGGATCGTGACTTATCAAAAGACAATCGCAAGCGAGCCTGCTTTTTACATTTATCGCAAGTTTGCATCCAGCCCCACCTAAGCCGACAACCAGGACAGGGTCTTGCATTACAAATTCCATGACTCTTCTTCTGCTTCCCAAAATGATTAAAAAACTATGTTGATTAGTTTTGATCCAAGCTGGGATCTAAAAAATTTAGCTCAGAGGTACGCCATACAAACCACGTGTTGTGGCATTTGTAATCTCAATCTGCATCCTTTGTCCTAATCTTACTTTTTCATCAACAACTACTGGTTTGTACGCAAAATTTCTTCCTTTTACTATTCCTTCGGAGATTTCATCAAATAATACCTCGCCTTTCCATCCTATCCATTCTCTATTTCTCTCATATGCAATTTTTTTGGCTAGTTCAAAGATAATCTTGCTTCTTCGCCTCACTTCGGCGACGTCCAGTTGGTCCATTTCTGACGCCTGCGTGCCAGATCTTGCGCTATATCTTGAAAGGTTTATCACATCAGGTCTTGTGTCTTTGAGTAAATTTTGTGTTTGAATAAAGTCGTCTTCAACTTCAGATGGATATCCAACTATAATGTCGGTAGAAATTGTAAATCTTTCAAATTTCTCTCTAAATGACCTATTTGCTTCACGAAACGTCTTTGAGGTATGGCCTCTTTTCATGTCTCTTAGGACCTTATTGCTACCACTCTGGACCGGAATATGAAGGAATTTGAATACTTTGGGGTTTTCAAATGCCTTTACTAGTCCTTCCTTAATTCGTGAAAGATACATTGGGTTCATCATCCCTACACGAATCATAAAATCCTCCTCGATTTCAGCTACTGCAAGTATAAGCTCCGGTAGGTTAGTCCCTATGTCGAACCCATAACAGCCATTATCTGTAGATGTAAGCCAAACCTCACTGCAGCCCTCGTGTATCTCACATTTTACCTGTCTTACTATGTCGCCAATCCTGTAGCTACGGAGGTCTCCTTTGGATAGTTTTGTCTGGCAAAAGGTACATTCGCTCAAGCAGCCATTGGCAATCTCAATTATTCCTACGGCAGGATTCAATCGAACCTTTGGAAGACCAACCTTTGTTAGATCCGAATCAGCAAGCTCAATTCTCTTTATTCCCATTAGAGTTGATGCTATAACGTCTAAGGTTTTTCCCAAGGAATTTGGTCCTAGTAAACTTGCTTTGGGACTGAATTTCTCTACAGTAGATTGTTCCGCTTTTGGTAGACACCCAGCTACGACCAGCGGCTTGGATCTAAGAGTCTTTAGTCTATGTATCATTTTGTTTGCAGTGGCATCCTTAACAGAGCAGGTGACTATCACATTCAAGTCAGATTCATCTTCATTATGAGCGAGCATATGACCATTGTTTAAAATAAGACCAGAAATCATCTCCGAGTCCGCAAAACTTGCGGAACAGCCGTATGCTTCTACCCAGATCTTTGCCATCTTTATCCCAGTAAAGCCTTTACGTCTTTCTCACTCATTAATCCTTTTGAAATTACAAGTTGTCTAATTGTTTTCCCTGTCCTAAGTGATTCCTTGTACAAGTCAGCTGATGCTTGGTAACCAAGTTTTGGTGAAAGAAAGGTGACCATAACAGGACTATTTTCTACGTATTGACGAAGTTTTTCCTTATTTGCAGTCAATCCATCAATGAGATTCTTGGAGTAAACTGGAACAAAATTTCGTAGCATATCCATAGAATCTAGTAAAGACTTCAGCATTACTGGAAGCATAACGTTGAGCTCAAACTGTCCAGCTTGAGCAGCAAGAGCTACAGTAGAGTCATTGCCCAGTATGTCAAAGCATACCATGTTCATACATTCAGCAAGAGATGGGTTGACCTTTCCCGGCATGATGGAAGATCCTGCATGAACTGCAGGAATGACAATCTCTGATAATCCTGCAAATGGTCCTGATGCCATTAGTCTGATGTCGTTTGAGATTCTTCCTAATTCTAGTGCCAAGTTTCTCAGAGCGGATGATACACTAGCAACAGCAAATCTGCTCTGCAAAGCAAATTGCATGTCTTGTTGGGGTTTAAGTGGCAACTTGGATATCTTTGCAAGCTCAGATATTGCAATGGTTCTGTAGCCTTTCGGAGTGTTCGCTGCAGTTCCTACCGCAGTACCTCCGAGCGCTACGTATTCTAATTCTTTTTTTGCCTCAAAAATTGCGTCACGGGCTTTCGCGATGGCAGTAGCATAGGCAGCAAACTCGCTACCAAGAGTCACAGGTAGTGCATCCATAAGATGTGTTCTCCCAATTTTTTGATAATTGGAGAACTCTTTTGCTTTTTTGATTATTGTTTTTATTAATTCGTCAAGAATTGGGAGAACCTGTTTTACATTAAACAAAATGGCGACATGCATTGCAGTTGGAAATGTATCATTACTTGACTGTGACATATTTACATGATCGTTTGGATGTATAACCTCGTAGTTTCCTTTTTTCTTCCCAATTATTTCTAGCGCAATATTTGCTATCACTTCGTTTGT
>MNJS01000028.1 GCA_001920395.1 Thaumarchaeota archaeon 13_1_20CM_2_39_20 | reverse complement strand
GCACTGAATGTGGCTCGGAAAGATTTGGTAGAGTAGCTGTTGGAATTTGGGCCTGTAAAAAATGTGGTTTTAAGGTAGCAGGCATGGCCTATGACATCAAACTATAGCGCCAAGATAGAAGTTTTCGCGGGAAAACGAACCAAGGCAATTTTCAAATCTATCGAGACTGATAACAAATTCTACGACGGAAATCCAACTAAAACAGAGATGATGTTTAACGATAAGATAATTACAATTTTAATTGAGGCGCAAGAACTTTCACATCTCCGCGCTAATCTCAATTCAACTGTGCGACTTGTTCAAGCAAGTAATGATTCCATAGAATCGGTAAAGATATAAACAAAACAACAGGTGAGACAATCATGTCTTCTGGTGAGCAACAAATTCCTCCATGGTTGCAGGAACAAGTAGCTCGATTACAACAATTACAACAAAATCTTCAATCTATATTACTTCAAAAGCAACATCTTGAATCAGAACAACTTGAGACAGAAAGGGCACTTGAGGTCCTAAAGAAAGCAGGCGATAATGACGCTGTCTACAAGGCTGCTGGCTCGATTCTTATCAAATCTACGAAGACTAACTTGGTCTCAGAGCTTGAAGAGAAAAAGGAGCTTGCAAACACGCGACTTACAGTACTTGGCAAACAGGAAACCAGAATCAAAGAAAATTTGAAAGAAGCGGAGGCAAAGATCAGGGAGATGTTGAAAGGACCTGCGCAGGCAAGTCCACCAAAGACAGATACTCCTAAATAAAATATAGAGAGAATTTTAGCAGTTTGAAAATAGAAAACCTCCGAATGATAATTGACGAGCGGGAAAGAAAGAGTGGAATTCCTGATCTACTAAGAGAGGTCGGTGTAAAGGTGGAAATGACAAATCTTCCTATAGGAGATTATATTGTTGCGCCAGAAACAGTGGTGGAGAGAAAAAGCGTTTATGATTTTATTTCTTCGGTTTTCGATGGTAGGTTGTTTGATCAATGTAGCAGGTTAAAGGAGCATTTTGAACATCCCACCATTATAATAGAAGGTAACCTCGATAAGATAGACCAAATCACGGAAAACCCTTTGGTGTTCTATGGGTCAGTTTCCTCAGTAGTCTTAGATTTCAAGATCCCAGTTGTTCCTACTCCAAATGCGTCTCATACGGCCAAATTGCTAATTTCCATGTGTGCCAGGCAGGGCAGCATAAAGGGCCCATTTCTCAAAAAAATACGAAAGTCTGGAGATCTGGGAAGACAACAACTATCCATACTGTCTAGTCTTCCAGGCGTTGGAGAAAAACTTGCAGCAAGAATGCTAGAGAGATTTGGATCCCCATGTAACTCATTGAACGCATCCCTTGCCGAACTATCAAGAATCAAAGGCATGGGAGAGGCACGTGCACAAAAGATAAGAAAGATCCTTGATGCCCAAGCTAAAGGTACCAAAAAAATTAACCAGAGAACCTTACACGATGTCTGACACACGATTCAAACATCTGATATCGATTGTACCGATCGAATGATAATGCCACATACTTGCCTAGTGTAACATTACAACGATCTAGGCATGAGAATGTCAGACTATACAATGGTTCATTTGTCTATTCGGTTGGAAGAAGACTTCCTCCTGGCTAGACGTCTCGCTAGCTTATTTCCACAAGTAGGGCAATGAGAAATTCCAGAAAATGTCTTATGACAACCAGAGCAAAAGTAGATCCAATCCTTTACTTTTGCTATGCCACTTGTCATAACTGGGTTCACCTTTAGGTTGAGATGTTCAGCTACATTTGATATTGCAAAATCGTCCGTGACTAGTTCACCACTTAGCTGCAGGCAGAGTGCAATTATGGAGACGTCTTCATCTGAGAGACTTTGAATGTCGCCTGTCTTGATTGCTTCTTGCAGTACTCTGTCAACAAACTCTCTTTGTGGCTCTACTATCTTTAATCTGTTTGATTGAATCAGGACATCAATTGCGCCTTGTCTTATCTTGATGTGCTTGATCTCTTCAAATACCAATGGTGTAGTAAAGCTTGTCTCTTGCGAAGAAAATGGTATTCCTGCGTAAAAAGACGTGGCATCTAAGATTTTAGAAGCCAAGCTTGCTCATCTGTCTTAGACCTTGTTTTTTGAGCCTTACAAAGACTGCTTGCTTTTTGTATTTTCGAATTGTAATCACGTCGTCAAACCTGGCAGTTTTGATTACTTGGGCATCCATGATTATGTTTGAATCATGATTGCTTATGATCTCAACTTTCTCATCAGGAACTACTATAGATGGCAACTTGTTTACAGGAGCAACGGGAGTAATTATAAGAACATCAAGACTTTCATGCAAGATTGGCCCTCCAAGAGAATAAGAGTGCCCTGTGGAACCGCTGGGTGTTGCCACAATTACTCCGTCCATTTTCTGTGTAGCTGTATCATTTTGAAATCTTATTTCAAATAGCGAGGTCTTGGTCAGGTTTTGTCTATTGATAAATATCTCATTGAGAGCTGGTGGAAAGTCCTCGTCATTACAAGAGGCAACCACTCTAATTCTTCTGTCTAAGAATATGTTGTCAGAAATTATCTGGTCAATGGCAGTATCAATCTGGGGCAAAGTAATTTCTGATAATATGCCACGATTTCCGCCTACATTGATTGCCAAATTGGGAACTTCGTTTTCCAAATATCTGAATGTTCTAAGAGTCGTTCCATCTCCACCAAGAGTAATTGTCAGATCAAGCTTGGCAGTCCTCATCTCTTCTAAATCACTAACTTTTTTTGCTCCTTTTACATCAACCGGAGATACGGTATAGACCTTGGCTTTTCTTGCAAGCAATTTCTTTGCAACTTTTCTTGCGGCATCCTCGGCTTGCTTTGAACCAAATTTGCTAACAACGGCGACATTATTAAGGTTCAATCAAAAAGTACTATTCTAATTTCACTTAAAAAGCATCTGATAAGAATAAAATATTAAGAACCCTTTACAGGAGACTAATTGGAGAGAAAATATGAATTACGTGCATCCAGACGTTCTCACTGATACAGAAACAGTTTCAAAAAATCTTAACAACAAGTCTATTAAAATCGTCGAAGTAGATTACGACCCAGAAAATGCTTACAGACAGGGTCACATCCAGGGAGCAAGTCTGATTTGGTGGAAACGCGATATAAATGACCCCATTTCGCGTGACATTGTAAACAAGACTCAATTTGAAGAATTGATGTCTAGAAACGGGATAACTTCTGATTCGGAGGTTATCTTGTATGGTGATTTCAATAACTGGTTTGCAGCATTTGTTTTCTGGATCTTCAAGTATTATGGACATGAGAAAGTGAAGATTATGAATGGTGGAAGAAAGAAGTGGGAAATAGAAAAGAAACCTTATACAAAAGATGAAACACAAACACAAAGAACAAAATATGTTGCTCAGCCACCAAATGAAGGGCTGAGAGCTTATTTGTTTGACGTAAAAAGAGCCGTTGACAGAAAAGATACCGTTCTAGTTGATGTTCGCTCTCCAAAGGAATTCTCGGGAGAAATCACTGCTCCTCCAGAATATCCAATGGAACACGCTCAAAGAGGTGGGCATATTCCAGGAGCCAACAATATTCCGTGGGCTTCGGCAGTAAACGACACTGATGGTACTTTTAAGGCAGTTGATGAACTTAAGAAAATTTATGAATCGAAAGGAGTTACATCTGACAAAGACGTAGTGTGCTACTGCAGAATAGGTGAGCGATCATCACACACTTGGTTTGTCTTAAAGTATCTTCTTGGATACCCACAAGTTAGAAACTATGATGGTTCCTGGACTGAATGGGGCAACATGATTGGAAACCCAATTGAAAGATAACAAATCAAATGTCGAGATGCCTATCCTAAGTAAAGGTATCTTTTACGCAATTAGGGACGGACCATCAGATATCATAATGGAAGACATGACAAAGCGAGGTTTGAACATACAGGAAAGATCAATTGACGACAAATACAATGTCGAAGCCGAGAAGGGAATGATATACGACATGGATGGAATCGGCCATAAGGTAGGTATTAGATGGTACTTTCCCAAGGACAAGTTTACATTTGAGCAGGTTTTCGATTATGCAAGATTGATGGAAGAAAGATACAGAAAGATAAGGGAAGAAACTTGCCCCGACTAGGAAGCGTTTTTAAACTCTTTTTATGATCATAAAAGCTAGATGTCGCTTCTCCTAAAAGACAAGGTCTACACAATCCAATCAGCCACTTCAAAGAGAGGAATATATCCATTACACAGCTACAAACTAGGTCTTTATCGTCTTCCAATAAAATTGGAAGACAAGTATGAAATTGATTCTATAGTCAATGGTTTTAAAAAAATCTTTGTAATGGATCAGTTCGCTGACCGAATATATGCAACTTATCGATGGAAAGAAGCGAACATGCCAGACCCAGATGCTCGAGGATACAAGGAGATTGAACTTGAGGTCCAAGTCGAAATAGTAACAGGAGAAGTCGTTGATATGATCTACCAAATATATCCAATTGAAAAATACGGGGATGGACTCTGGGTTAAAGACTATAGAAAGAAAGCTGACGCAAACGCCAAGATGATAATTGATACCATATTGCGAAATAGCATACTTGCTGACAAGATGATAGAATATCTTGTAAAGACTAGACAACTCACACAAGAACAAGCTGTAAAAGAATTAGAAGAGATGACTCCTTTGGCTCAGATAGTTCCAAACGCAAAACCAAAACCAAAGCCAGCTGCTCCTCCCACAGGACAAGAAGCAGCGCAGCAAGTAGAAGTTGAGACTCCCTCAGGTGCTAAAGCAGGTCCTATAGATGTTGAGTTTAAGAAAACGCTAAAGGTAACCGAGACATTCACAGCTCCATCCAGTGGTTACAAGATAAAGATCTTCGGTCAAAGAAAAGGAAATGAAGTATTGGGAATATGGGGAGAATACGTTTCAGTCGACTATGATGTTTGCATAGCAGACGGTGCTTGCATTGACGCCTGTCCTGTTAAGGTTTTCGAGTGGGCTGAGTTTCCTGGGAACACATCTTCTGACAAGAAGCCACTGATGTCAAGAGAACCTGATTGCATATTCTGTTTGGCCTGCGAAAACGTTTGTCCTGTTCAGGCAATAAAAATATCGAAGAAGGGATAACTAAGGGTATAGCGGTAGGGCTATAAAGACTTGTGAGTTGAGAGACTCCTATGCTGGTGCACACACTCCCAAATCCATTGACGCAATTTTTGTGGAGTCTGTTTATCACTATAGCAATTGTCATAACTCTTTACACCTGCAACTTCTATTATCTGGTCATTTTATCTAGGCAACAAAAAAAGAGTAAATCTGTTGAACTAAAGGAAGCTCCAACAGTAACAATTCAGCTGCCAATATACAATGAAAAGTATGTTGCAGCTAGGCTAGTAAACGCTGTTTGTGAGTTAGACTATCCAAAAGAGAAACTATGCATCCAAGTACTTGATGATTCGGATGATGAAACGCATGATATTTTGAAAAATTTAGTGATAGATTATCAGAAGAAAGGCTTTGATATAATACACGTAAGAAGGGGAGACCGAAAGGGGTACAAGGCAGGTGCATTGCGATATGCGATGAAGTTTGCCAAAGGTGACTTTATTGCCATATTTGATGCAGATTTTATCCCGCCTGCATGGTTTCTCAAAAAGGCGCTGTCGTATTTTTGCAACCAAGAAATAGGACTTGTGCAATGCAAATGGGGTCATGTAAACGAAAAATATTCTGCCCTTACAAAGGCCCAAGCGCTCAGTCTTGATTTTCATTTTCTAATAGAACAAAAGGCAAAAAGTAACACATCACTATTCATGAACTTTAATGGTACCGCAGGCGTATGGCGGAGACAATGCATCGAAGACTCGGGCGGATGGCACACATCTACATTGGTCGAGGACTTGGACCTAAGCTATCGTGCTCAGATGAAAGGTTGGAAGTGTGTCTTCATACCAGATATCGTAGTAAACGCCGAATTACCAGTCCAGATGAATGCTGCAAAGAGACAGCAGTTTAGGTGGGCAAAAGGATCTGTTCAATGTGCAATAAAGTTACTTGGTGATCTTGTAATAAAACGAATTCCAATCAATACCAAGATTCAGGCCTTTGTTCAGCTTACAAGACACATTGTTCACCCCCTGATGCTAATTCAATTTCTAATCTTGCCAATATTACTTGCAGCAAAAACAAACCTCTATGTGATAAACGGGTTGCCGGTCATTACAATAATCGCATATCTTGCGATGGGTCCAATTGCTTACATAATGATAATACGTGGATTATGGGAAAAGAGTTGGAAATCAAAGACGCTGTCTTATCTGTACTTGGTATTCTATTCCGCCGGGATGTCAGTGAATAACACAGTAGCCATATTTGACGCTCTGTTTGGAAAAAAGAATGAATTTTTGCGTACTCCAAAGTTTGGAATTGTAAAAAACAGCGACGATTGGAGGGATAAAGCATATGCCCTACCTTTTACAAAAACTACGCTTCTTGAGATATTCTTTGGTATCTACGGAATCATTGGTATCTTTGTTGCGATCTTTTCAAATAACCCAGTATTTGCGCCAATATTAGGAATCCAGGTTGTTGGATTCCTATCCATAGCCTACCTCAGTATAACGCATTCAATATTCAAAAAAAGCAAATCAAGAAATATACGAGTAGAAACAAAGACTGAGAGGATGGCAAGTATATACTATAAGATCGCATTAGGAGGAATAATTGGCCTTATATTAGTAGGTGTAGTCGCGGCTTTTCAGGAATACAATGCCACAATATATCAACTAGATAAAGCAAGAGGAATTCTCTATAGAATTCAGACTACATCAGATCCACAAGTTATACACAATGGCGTTATTATCATACAGGGTCTTCTCCCGCAGACTGGCAACCCTGTGTGGATATTTCCAACTGATTCGACTGATTTCAAAAAAATTCAAAATGATCTTGATAATATGTTATCAACCGTAGACAAAATCTCAAACGTGCCCCCTGATAGTGCCGCATTTCATACAGGAATGGAAGTCATTCATTTGGAGGCTTCCATAATGTACCAAAATCTGCTTGATGCTACACCATACATGTATGTTAGCGTTTCAAACATCTTGTTTGGCTGTATATGGGTTGCAGTAATAATCGGAATCTTTGCTATCCTAAAGAAGAAAAGGGATAGATTACAAGCCTTCGAAATAGCTGACCAAAATTAAGATATATTTAGTTCGTGTCTTACTTCGTCGACAGCTCGTATTCCAAAAAGATCGCGAACCTGTTCCATTCTAATTGATTCTTTTACAAGATCAGAACCTAGTTCAGTTATCAAAAGCCTAAAGACATCTGTGAATCTAACTTCCCATCTGTCAGCACAATCGAGGATCTTTGATATACTCCACTGTTTTACCTCAAGTGGCAGTGGCATTTTTGTTTCTGTCTCTACTGAGAGACGGTCAAACAAGTTTATCATGTCAACTGATTGGGCTACCATCTTCTGTATATCCTCTAACGTTCCGTACTTTGATTCAGAACGCATTCTGATATTGGACTGAAATTCTGATAACCGCAATAATCCCATTACTTCCCGCGATGTACTCTGGGAGGTCTTGTGGGTAATACCTCGAATCTCTTGTAGTTGCTGAGCGATTTCATGAGTCTTTTTATTAAATTCCGATATGGATGCAGAATTTCTGTTTAGCAACTCTGCAAAGTCTGACATTTTTTCATCCAACTCTTTGGTCCTGCCAAGTACATTCTCCCTGAAACTACCAAATTCGGCATTGACATTTCTAATATCGTCACTTAGAGAAGAAAGGGAGTCAGTTTTCTTTATCAGAGAATCAATTTCTATTCCAACATTTCTTATCTGAGAATCAAGGTTAAGAAGAGGCTCTGTCTTTGTTGACATACTACCAATATCACTTTTCAGATTCGAAATAGTTTCTTCCAAATGCGCCATCTTTTCGGTTTCGCTTGATACGTTCTTCAGTTCCTCGCGTATCTTTTCAGTTTTTTCTGACATATGCATAATCATCTTGGTGTTATTTCTAATAGAATCCAGGTTGTCAGCAACACTTTGCATTATTTTATTGGTGTCAGGAATGGATTCTTGTTTCTGGCGAACTTTGCCCACCTGATCTTGAAGTCTATTTACTTGATCATTGATTTTTTCGATCAGCGAAGAATGCGTTTTTACTTGAGTCATTCCAGAAAAGAGTCTCTGAGTGTCTTCTTCAAGAATATTCATCTGTCTAGAATTCTTTTGAATTTGTTCTAATGACGAGTTAACCGCATCTACCATACTCTTCAAAGAAATCAATATTTTCTGATTTTCTGCAAAAATCTTCGACATCGATTTTACTTCTGAAGCCAGAATTTTGGTGGCATCAGAAATCGAACCCATTTTCTTGAGAACATCTGAAGGTGAGTCTTTATTCCGTTTAGATTCTGCACGTTTCGATTTAGTCACTTTTAATTAGAACAAAGCTAGCCGATAAAAAAGTTCGTTTTTAATTTTTGTGTATATGCAAAAAAATAGCCCAGAGTCTAGTTATTGACTGTCTCTGGGTCATGAAGAACTTCATGAAACGTCTTTTCTACCAAGCCGTTTGCAGTTTCGAAGAACTGTCTTGGACAAAATTCACAGCTTAACATGAATTATGGTACTATACGGTACTATTAACGTCGGGGGTAAGTTCAGTATTACCAGTATGAATACTCATTTCTTTTCAAGATTCAGTGAGGCAGAGTTTATGCAGTATCGTAATCCTGTAGGAGCTGGTCCATCATCGAATACATGACCCAGATGAGCGCCACAATTCTTACAAAGAACTTCTGTTCTTGACACGCCGTAGCTTGTGTCAGTTTCGCTTCGTATGTTATCAGCTATAGGTTCCCAGAAACTTGGCCATCCTGTATGAGAATCAAACTTTGTTTGAGAACTAAACAAGGGTATCCCGCAACACACGCAGTTGTAAGTTCCCTTGTCTTTGCACTCGTAGTATTTTCCGGAAAATGGAGGCTCCGTGCCTTTCATTCTGCAGATAGAGTATTGTTCTGGCGTTAGCTTGTTTTTCCATATGTCATCTTTTTTTTCCAACACAAGTCCTTAGCAATTTTGAGATATTAATCTTTAAACTACAATGAGCGTGGATTGGTTTAACCTGTGAGATTACGAGATATGTTAGTCTCACTTAACGTGACATAAATCTTGAGAGCAGTCAGATACCCCAGGTATGATTCATCACAATCAGCAATACCCAATCATCATTCTGCCACTTGTCTATCTCGTAATACCTTATAATCTGACTTGTTTATAATAGGAAATAACTACCTCATTTGCAAATCCTATCAGTGAGAGGATGAGTAAGAGGCAATAATTTTTCACTAAATTGTCCGTCTACACTACGTGGGGTATTAAATAAAATTTCATGGCAAATCGATACATGGCCAAGGATATTCTG
>MNJS01000043.1 GCA_001920395.1 Thaumarchaeota archaeon 13_1_20CM_2_39_20 | reverse complement strand
TCATTTATCTTTTTGATTTGATAATACTGGTATTTCATTTGTTCTTGATTTTCCTGAAGTCTTTTTCTTTGGTAATAAATATCAGTAATATCTCTAATTATGGTATTGCTACCGATTAGCTTATCATCATTGTCGTAAATGTTAGTGGCACTTATCAAAACTGGAAAAGTGGTACCATCCTTTCTTTGAAAAATTACCTCCTTGTTTTCTACGGATCCAAACCTTTTCCATGTCTCAAATGAGTCGCGCATTGCTTCGAGGCTTTTTTTTGCTACATGCACAAATATTGATTTTCCAATAATTTCATTTTTGGAATATCCTAGACTTCTTGCATAAGATTGGTTGCACGCAATAATTATACCATCTTTGTTTATTGTACGCTGAAGATTCGGTGATTCTTCGTATAACTTCTTGTAATCCGGTTCAACTGTAACATTGATGCCTTGTTTCTTCTTTTTCTGCCTTGGGTGAGTTTTTATCTTCTTTATTCTTGCCTTGGGTATTTTTCGTGATGCTATCGATTCCACATTCTATCCCTTGGATAAGACTCTTCATACTCATTAAAAAGCCAGAGTAAGGAAATTGCTAAGACATATCGCTAAAAAATCTTAGATTAAGTATCTCAAGAATAGAAACAAGCCGTGTAGCAAATCCCAATTATTCTCATCATACGAGTATATGCTAGAATAGAAATTTTCGAAGTGTGCAATTGTATGCTGCATGATATTTTCTGAGTCGAACATTACATTTGTAAAATTGTCAGTATTATGCTAGGTATCACAGGCTCAGCAGCTGGTCGAATTGTCTCAATACCTAGACCTTCATCTGCTGCCTCCACAGACATCATAATATTCAGCATGTCGCCTGTCCTAAAACGTCTAACTACCTGTACGATAATGACATCTTTATCTACAGGATCTTTTAACATAGCTCTGACGTTAGAGTTAGGCACGTTCAAGTCATTTACTTTAAACCAAAAATCAATCCAACGGGGCTTGTCACCTGACAACTTGCCAATTTGTAGACCAGCAATGAGGAGATACGCGCCATCGCGTTTGAATCTAATATCACCTCTAACGAAATCTACACTAAGATCCTCTCCAGATGCATCTTGACAAGTATCTAGCACAATTTTTGTAGGACCTAAAGCGGTAGGTCTTTGAGTCATAGATGACGAGAATTGACCGTACACCTTTTGTTCATGGTCGGACATTTTCGTGATTATTGAATATATAACAGTCAGTTAAAGTTTTGTAAATGAATTTGATACAGATTGACCACGAAAATTTACATACTCAGTGATTGCACCTAAATCCCTTGTTTGCTTTTGCAGATACTCGTTATAGTCTGGTTTGCCTATCTTCCATCTCTGATTTCTTCGATTGCGTCTTCAACAGTACCTCGTGTGTTATCGCAGTATTTCTTAAGAGATACCTTTCGAGATATAATCTGTAGATTCAACAATTATTCAATGACTTGAAACAACCTTTGGCACTTTGATATAATCATTTGGCAACAATCCGCTTTTATCAAACTGCTTGAACTGTTTGATCAGATAATCTCCCTATAATTCCCTTTTTTTAGATCTCGCTTATATTGTATATCTGATAATTTGAACCATGTCTGAGCTAGATGATCTGAAAAAGGCAGAGATCGTTCAGATGATTTTGGAGAAGAAAACTGAGATTGCTCTTGAAAAGCTTAGCGAGTTTTATCGGGTTGAGACTCCTCATATAGTAGTTGGTACGATCAAGAAAAAACGAAGGACAGTATATGCCGTGTACGTTGTTGCAGAAAAGAAGATATATGCATCAAACTCTGACATTTTTTACAATCCGTTCGTCATCTTGCATGAATATTACCATCATATTCGTTCAAAGCTAGGAAAGCATAGAGGCTCGGAAAGGCATGCTAACATGTATGCCAAAGAATTCATCGACTCATATAACAAAATGGCCAAGCTATTTAATCAATAGCAAAGACATCAATGTCTGTAAGTTAGCTTGACAGTTTTCAGGATGAGGTCTTGCTTATACTTGAAAAGAAAATTAGAACATGGCAAGAAACTGGAAAAACAGCCCCAGAATAATAACGAATATGCCCGCTGTATAGGTTTGTGTCTGACTTTGATTGCCCTGAGCAGTATTAACTTGCTGTTCTAGCCTTATGGGAGAAGCAAAATATGCATTTGTTTGATACCCGTCAACAGACCTTGAATTTATAATCTTGCCAGGAATTAGAACCAAAAGTAATCCAATCATTTCTAACAATAATCCGACACCATTATAAGCAAACGAAGGGCCCGCTAACATTGCGTTATTTCCTTTTTTATTTTATTTAAGATGGTGTTTGTCTTATTTGATGACATCAGACCGATTAGGTGCACTAGTTAGAATGGGATTCTGGGTTTTGTCAGAACCCAATCTAAAATTATACCATGTGAAAATCTAGTCAGATCCAGTGGATGGACGCAAGCTTCCTAACCCTTTTTTAGGACATTTTAGATATCTGTACCGAAGTACCATGATGGATTTTTTCACGGGAAAAGAGATCGGAGTACCAGATGATGTAGCAAAAATACTCCAATCAGACGAACAAATTCTTCTTGCAGCACAACAGGCAAGGTCCACTAGTTTGGTAAACCCATGCAGTGTATTTGTAACCACACATAGAATAATTATCAAAAAGCCTACCAATCTAGGATTGAGAAAAAATGTCGAAGACTATAGATTTGTCGACATTGCAAATGTGCAGCTAAAAAAAGGAATAATCAGGTCAGCAATAATATTAAAGATGCGATTCTTGTCTGATAATGTGGAGATTGACAGTTTTCCAAACGATGTAGGAGAGAAGATATTCAAACTAGTCGATGACGCAATCTCAGGCAGACTGAGCTTGACAGGACCCGAAAAGGTAGTGGTAAGAACACCTAATGCATTGCAGCAAGAGATAATTGACAAGATAAAGGAGCTTGCTAAATTAAAAGACCAAGGAATCCTCTCTGATGTGGAATTTCAGACCAAGAAAGCAGATCTATTATCTAGGCTCTAGTACAAAGATGAATGACTCCTAATGTGGCAAGACTAGTGTTCTTACAGACTTGAATCTGGTACCTATTAGCAAATTATGCCTTTGGAACGATTTGAAACAGCCAACCCTATAAGATCGACCGCAGAAATTATCTGTGGTTGAAACAAGAATCTCCAAAAGCCCTAGTCAGAGAATTTTTTGAGAATACTGCAGGTTCATATGAAAAGGTAGTAAGCTTGACAACCTTTGGAAAGGATGCCATCTGGAAAAAGGAAATCATAAAGAAAATCCCAAAATGCAACTCGATACTTGATCTTGCATGCGGTACAGGAATGCTAACATTTCGGATTGCTGAAAAGTTTTTCGACTCAAGAATAATTGGAATCGATGTTACTGAAAGCTACCTTAACGTAGCAAGAAAAAAGCTAAACCCAAATCAAAAAATCTCCTTTCTTCTTTGTGACGCTGAAAAAATGGATCTTACAACCAAGTTTGATTGTATAGTATCCTCTTATATTCCAAAATACTGTCTTCCAAGTGTCCTAATCGAGAACTGTCTCAATCATCTAAATCCAGGAGGAACAATAATCTTGCATGATTTCACCTATCCGCAAAACATGGTTGTTAAGACATTATGGAACCTATATTTTGTTATACTAAAAGTAGCTGGACAGTTGGCACCAAACTGGAAAGATGTATTTGAGAACCTTCCCAAGCTTATAAAATCAAGCGATTGGGTAAATGATTACAAAAATGTTATGAAAAGAAATGGGTTACATGTACAGATAAGTTACTTGACATTGTGTTCCTCAGCTATCCTTACAGGAACGAAGAAAATCTAATCTTATCTCTTCTGAGATTTGAAACAAAACCAAACCATTACATAAGATCTCGTACTCTCTAGTCACCTTTTTGCGGCTGCGGTCAAAGTTGATAGTTGCAGGTCTTCGTTGTACTATGATGTTATTCTTTCTAAGTATACTTCCTATGCTTTCTTTTTTTTGCAAAAGATCTGTCAGTACTGTCCTGGGAATATTTTTGGAATCAAAATTTACAACTGCACTAAGTATGGGAAATTGTCCATGACCAATTACGATTTTTCTGGTATATCTTGTCCCTGAAACTGGCTCTTGCTCTACAACCTTTAGATAAACAGGCTTTTTAATAATCATCGAGACAGTTTGCTCTACATAACCGACGGGAGCATCTAGAAGAGCTTTTGCGAGCTGGTCTATTTGTGTTGTCACCAGTACGTTACTACATTATTTCAATTAAGCGTATCTTGATACAAAATATGATATTGTAGTAACAATAACGGCCGTGCTGATTAATTTTAAAATAATTTCATTTTTGGATATGTCTGATCTATTCGCAGATGTAGATCTAAGCCTCTTATAGTTTTGAGATGTTCTTATGAGGATGTAGCTTAACAAACCAGCAATACTGGATAATGTGAGAGCTTGTAAGGAGATGGTATCTGTCTGAATTGCCGCGCCTGCAAAGACTGGGAGAATTCCCCATGATATTACAAAAACAATATTGTTGTGAAGCTTTCCTTCAAATAATTCAAGATTGTATCCAAAAAGAAGCAATGTTTCTGCAATTCCTATTGGGAAAAGCAGCGGTGAATCTAAAAAAGCATAATACAGACCAATGACAAAAGCAACCGCCAGGGATACAAGAGAAGCTGCCCAGATTTTCTTTCTTGACAAAATGCCCCAAGGTTTAGATTTACTGCCTATAGCGTCAAGGCAGTGTGCTGACACGCCAAGTGCAAGGAAATACAAAACACATATTGCTACAAGTCTTTCTACAGAAAAATTATTTGCAAACGAACCCCAGGCTGCAAATGAGACCACCATCCCAGTATATGGTAAGAAAAGAATTCCACAGCAAAGTCTAAAATTTCTTGGTCCAAACTTGGGAACAAACCATTCGGAAAATCTATCCTTCTGCACTATTTCTTAATAATCTTGGTTGCTTATATCAATGAATAATGATGTTTTCAAGGATACTTGTTGCAATCGATGGTTCAGAGTCAGCAAAAAAGGCATTTGAAAGGTCAATCTATCTCGCTCAAAAGTGCAATTCGAAACTAGATGTAGTTCATGTTGTATCATGTGAGCTCGGTGGTGATAGTGCTATTATATTTGATCTGATGGATGAGCTAAAGTCAAAGGCCGAAAAGATGTTAGAAGAATGCAAGATTGAGGCTTCCAAAAATAATGTTCCAATCGAAGTTATGATAAAACAAGGAGACCCTGCACAGATTATAATCGAACTTTCAAAAAATAATAGTTATGATCTTATAATCATGGGAACACGAGGGAGAAATGCCTTCCAAGAATTGTTACTTGGAAGCGTCTCACTGAAGGTTATGCATCATGCAATCTGCCCAGTAATGGTTGTGAGGTAGATTCTGTGGGCAAAGATTTTCTTAAACAACAAAATAAAGCGGCAATCATGGGGTATATTTCTGCAATTTTAGCTTCTGCTCTTTTTGGTTCAGTTCCCGCTATTGCAAAACCTATTATCTCAAATGTCAATGTCTTGCTGCTTTCATCCATCGCTTATCTTATATCAGCTCTTACGTTTACCCCAATAGCAAAGAGAGCTAAAACATCATTTACAAAAAAAGAATGTATCATTCTGATAATTGTGGCAGTTTGTGGTGCATCACTTGCGCCATACTTGTACTTTGCAGGACTAAACCAAACTAGTGCATCAGATACCTCACTTTTGTCAAACGCTGAAATAGCGTTCACTGTGCTGCTGGCATTACTCTTCTTCAAGGAACGATTAAAGCCGATTGGTTTTGTTGCAATGGGGCTCGTACTTTTTGGCGTTGTTATTATAGCAACTAATCTTGAGTTCTCAAATACACTATTTCAGATAAATGCAGGGCATCTACTGATTCTTGCCGCTACCGCATTATGGGCCTTGGATAATAATCTCTCTAGGATTATCTCTACAAAGATAGACACAGGAAAACTAGTCCAGTTAAAATCAGCAATTGGTGGGGCTATACTCCTTGGCATAGTGTTTATTCTCCATATTCCATTTTCAGTCAATCCTGCGCAGATTCCTTACATCGTCTTGCTGAGCACTCTAGGATTTGGGGGATCTCTTTACTTTTTCTTGCAGAGTTTAAAGAGAATTGGTACTATTAGAACAATCGTAATATTCTCAATGTCATCAGTCTTTGGTCTTATTTTTGCAGGATTAATTTTACAAGAGAGAATTGGTGCATTTCAGATAACTGCGATTGTGATCATGCTTACTGGCATTTACGTATTAAACAGAAAGGAAAGCATGAGGGGAAAACCAGAACCGCATGGTTTTGGTTTTTGATCATTAAGCTTAGAAGATATAAAGAAATTTAACTCAATTTCCTAATTTGTAAGAGCGAGTTACCTTGCCTAATGTAATTCGAGTAGGAACTAATTTAGATATTATACAAATTAGTTGATTCTATTTTGGCATGTTGTACATTCTTCCCCAGGTTTCGGCAAATTTATTCAACATCTCACCATATGTTCTTAATTGTTCCATGCCGGACTGACTCATCAATGTCTGCCAATTCTGGCCGAATTGTTTGAATGCATTTAATGCCGCTTCGCTCATTGTTTTTTGCCAGTTCTCGGTAAATTGGTTTAGCGTATTTTGATCCGAGCCACTTAATGCTCTTGCCATGACCTCGTTATATTTTGCCTGCACCTCGCTGCTTGCTTTTTGCAGAGATTCGAATGTTTGTAACCATGTCTTGAGTGATTTGTTGTATTCGGTCCATAATTTGTCCCAATTTTGAGACGAATCGTCCTTACTCATGAATTTGTAATTGTTTATTATTTGATAAAGGTTTATGCAATAAATCGATTTTAGAGTGAAAAGTGGGTCTAGTTCTGCTCAGTCGTCGATACGATAACAAATTACCTGAAATGACGCAGATTTCACCACATTCTCAGCTTCTTTTAGCATATTCCTACAAATGAAAAATCTTTGCTTTGTACCATAGAAAAGATGGCCTTTAAAGAATTGTATTGTGTCGATTGCGGCGAGTCCCTAGGCGAGTACAGTGAATACTATTTTCATGATGAAGCCCTAAATAACGTCATAACATTTAACCAGCAATCTCGGGCGCACAAGCGACACGACATAGTGATACGAATCTAGCGAGTTAATAGAGCGCGAAGTTCGTGGAAGTCAACAAACGCCAAATCCTATAAATTAACCTCAAAAAAATTGACTGATTGTAACCGAATAATAATACACAATTTTTATTTAATTTTGCCTCATATTTTGAGTGTGGAACTGTAGTTGTATTGATAGGTGACAAATACCAACCCCTTCTCACCTTCCTACAGTTTCCGTATATTTATCAAGCAAACCGATAGATTGGAGCAGATCTTGATTATTTGGCATTGAAATTCTTTGGTTGCAGCTGAAAACTCGACAACTTTAGATTTAATCATGAAAGTCGGTCCAACTGCAAAAATGTACCTAGAATCTTAGTCTTGATAATGCACTCCCAACCATAATATGCGTGTAATATCCGGTATTTGTTATTTGATACATATTAGTAATCTAACAAAACGTTACGACAAATTAGTAGCTGTTAATAATCTAAATTTGGATATCGGAGAAAATGAGGTATTTGGCCTTTTAGGTCCAAATGGTGCTGGTAAGACCACTCTGATACATATGCTCGCAACGCTTCTAAGGCCTACCTCGGGCTCTGCTACGGTAAATGGTTTTGATATAATAACAAAGCCTTCAAAAGTTAGGTCGAGTATAGGTATTGTCTTTCAGGCACCAAGTAGTGATGACCTGCTTACTGGATATGAAAATCTCAAGCTTCATGCCATGCTTTACGAAGTTCCTCCAGATTCAAGAGAAAAACGCATCAATGACGCGTTTGAGCTGGTTGGTCTCACAGAGAGAAAACATGACCAAGTAAAAAAATATTCAGGCGGTATGAGGAGAAGGTTAGAGATCGCAAGAGGACTAATTCACAAACCGAAGGTGTTGTTTCTTGACGAACCTACTCTAGGCCTTGATCCAGCCAGTAGAGAAACAATGTGGAAGTATATACAAAAGCTCGTAAAAGAAGAGAAGCTAACTATTATTCTTACAACGCACTACATGGAAGAAGCAGATGTATTGTGCAAAAGAATAGGAATCATAGACAAGGGAAAGATAATCGCACTTGATACTCCATCAAGACTAAAGTCTTTGATTGGTGGCGATGTTGTTAAGATCAAACTGAGAGCAGGAGATTCTAACATTGAACCTTTGAGAAATCTTGGATTTATTCATAAGATCGAGTTTGTTAACGGATACGTTATCTTGAATGTGGATGATGCAAGTAGAAATATTCCAGAAATTCTAAAGTGTGTTGACGTTGAAACGGTTGAATCAAGCAGTCCAACTTTAAATGATGTATTTCTGAAATTAGCAGGAAGAAGTATCAAAGAACAGGCCGAAGGTGGTTTTATGGAGAGATATATTCAATATGATAATCGTTAGATCACATTTCGATAAGATCTATGCTCTCTGGCTCAGAGAAACCAAGGTATTTCTTAGAGAAAAAAGTAGGCTAGTTGCATCTACGTTTACACCTCTTCTTTGGTTATTTGTCATAGGTACAGGTTTTGGCTCATCTACTTCCTTGACTTTGCATTCAGTAGATTATCAGAAGTTCATATTCCCAGGAATAGTTTGCATGTCAGTTGTATTCTCATCGGTATTTTTTGGCTCCTATATAATTTGGGACAGAAAATTTGATTTTTTAAAAAGTGTGATGGTAGCTCCTGTTTCAAGAGCTACCATATTTACAGGAAAGACATTTGGTGGAATGACCAATTCTCTGATTCAAGCTGCAATACTCTTGGTTGTAGGAATAATCATAGGGATACAATTCAGTCCATTTGCAATGATTCAGACGATACTGGTGATTTTGCTTCTCTCATTTGCTTTAACATCCCTTGGTCTTACACTTGGAAGCTACATGACAAGTCTTGAGGGATTTCAGATGATTATGAGTTTTGTCGTATTTCCATTATTCTTTCTCAGCGGAGCTTTATTTCCGATTGATAAACTTCCACAATGGCTTTCAATTTTAACAACAATTGATCCTGTTACATACGCAGTTGATGCCCTCAGAAATATCATCTTAGGAATAGGCAGCAAAACATTTGGTTTGGATATGTCAATTCTTATCTCATATGCCGCTGCACTTGGAGCTCTGGGATCTTATTCATTTAGAAGAATGAAAGCGGTATGA
>MNJS01000040.1 GCA_001920395.1 Thaumarchaeota archaeon 13_1_20CM_2_39_20 | reverse complement strand
TCCCCATCAATTTAGAAAGATGATAAAGGCTCTTCAAGATTTAATATCAAAAAAAATTGGTTTAGATAGTTTTGATTGTATTGCATCAATACCAACATCTGGACTTGTAATAGCCTCTGCCTTGGCCATTGAAACAGTAAAACCTCTGATTTACATCAGACAGAAGCCAAAAGATTATGGCACAAGCAGCACTATAGAAGGTGAGGTCTCTGCCGGGTCGAGAATACTGCTTATTGATGATGTAGGTACTACCGGCCAATCTTTACTAAATGCTATAAAAGCTCTAAAAGAAGCAAAAACGACCGTTACCGCTGCATTTGTCATATTAAATAGATTTGAAGGAGCAAGAGAGCTACTAGCCTCGCAGAGTGTCAAGTTATATGAGTTGACTGATGTTCTAACAATCTCAAATATCTTGTATGACGCAAAGCTGCTTGATGAACAGACCCTTAGTCGCATTAAAAAACAAATGAGCCTAGTCTGAAGCCAAAAGGGGCCTGCAGAGTTAGCTTTCGTAGATCATTAGCTCTTTTTCTTCAAGAAGTGTGTGTAGGTTGTGTACTGATCGATATACATCGGATTCCCTTTTTGCTCCAGTGCATACAAGTTTTCCAGACGCAAACAGCAGGATGACGGTTTTTGGATCAAGCATCCTGTGTATTAGACCGGGGAATTGTTCCGGTTCGTACATGCTTCTTGGTAGGCTTCTTGCGGCTTGTTCCAGATGTATCTTTCCTCCAAGGCTAGCAGATGCTACCATGTTCTGTATGATTATTACGGCATCTTTTTTTATTTTGATTCCGCCTTTTCTTAGTTTTTGAACAACACTTCTAACCGCTTTAATTGCCTGTTCTTCTGATTTTGCACCAGTACAAACCATCTTGCCAGAACTAAAAATCAGTGTTGCAGTCTTTGGCGATTTTAATCTGAAGACTAGACCTGGGAATTGATCAGGATGATATTCAACATCCGGAAAGGTTTGTGTGATGACATTAAGATCAATTCTTTGATCAACCGAAGCCGAAGCCACAACATTTTCTATGCTGACGATAGGCTTTGTTTGAGGCATTCCGGTCTTTATATATGTGCTTTATATATACTCTGTAACGTCTCCAGTTAATGTTCATCATGTCAAATTTATCAGATCTCTTGTTACAGTTTTGGCAGCTCAGACAAATGCCTTCACATCATCTTATCAGCCATAACTCTGATTCCTCATTGCGGCCAAACCATGATAGTTTATTGCTTATTTTAAAATTAGTGTGTCGGTCCAGATGCTCACAAGATATGACCGACCAACTAAAAAATTCAACAATTACGATTTGTAATTTCATAATTAGCTTGATATTGTTCTCTTCAATATTTTATCAGGCCAAAAACAAATCAAAAGAATTCATGGTGGGCCCAAAGGGCTTCGATCCCTTGGCTCACCGGTTATGAGCCGGTTACTCTACCAAGCTGAGTTATGGGCCCCCGGAAAAACAAGTTGACATGCAGTATAAAATGGTATAGAGTTAACAGTATGCCTCGTAACAACTATCAAGTAAGAGATTTTGAGCAGCTAATGATTTAGTAGCTGCTTGAATCAGATCATCTTCACATGATGCAGGGACATTCTGAAGAATTCTTCTCCAAAGTGCAGCGTGTCTTATGTCTGCTTCAGCGTGGATCCTAAAGTATTCTGTCGACTCGTCATCAGTAATGCCATAGAATTTCCTTAAGCCTTCGACCTTTGAGAGGCTAATCTTTGGAAGTTCCTGTTCCAAAGCATACATTGCTGTAACACCACCTTCGAACGAATTCATTAACCTTGATAGATTACATATGGCGTCTTTTGTCTTATCAAGACCCTTGTAGTTTTCGAGTATAACTTTGGAGATCCCAAGGGCGGCGGCAAATTTTGTCCATGGTTCGATGTGTTCGTATTCTTCCTGCTGATTTGACATAATCTTGCTTCTCAAGTTATGAGGACTGTTTTCCAATACTGCTCCCACGAAAGAAGGAACCGTTTTCACCAGTTGGAAGTATTCCTTAGAGTAACCATTAAGAGACTCATGGGATAACTTTCCTTCATTCCACATTACGTAAAACTTGTGTTTTAGCAAACTTTGTTCTTCAATTATCTTATCAATTGTTTCAACAAGCAAGCTCATGCGAATTATGAAAATGGGGCAATAAAAAAATCTTTTGAATTGCTTCAAAAGGATTTTATGGATAAGAAACAGGATGCAGTGCGGGCTCCAGTGGTGTAGACCGGTCAAGCATATCGGCCTTTCAAGCCGGGGATCCCGGGTTCAAATTCTAAGCGATGAAAATCCCGGCTGGAGCACCTACAAAAGCATTAATATTCTTACTACTGTTTACGGTCCTTAGTGCAAATTCTTGGATAGGAAGAATTTCGAGATAAACCCACTCATAAAAGACTATAAGAATTACGTTAACAGAATTGACGCAGCGATTAAACACGAATTAGAACTTTATTCCGCTTCAGAATTCTTTGAGCCATTGCAGTATGCTCTTGATGGTGGAAAGAGAATACGACCTTTGATTCTGATATTATCATCAGAAAGCGTAGGAAATCGCGATGAAAATGCATACGTTGCAGCTTGTGCCGTAGAGCTATTACACACAGAGTCTGTAATTCATGACGATATTATTGACAATGAAATTCGAAGAAGAAGAAAAGATCCTTTTCATATTAAGTATGGATATAATACAAGTATAATTACGGGAGATTTCGTTCTAGGTTTGATCTTAAACATATCCTCTCGCCTGGATAATCCGCGAATAGCAAGGGAACTTGCAAACTCTGCTATGATGATGAGCGATGGAGAGATGATTGAAACTAGATTAGAGACAAGTGAGGATATCACCTTTGATGATTACCTTAAGGTTATCGAATACAAGACCGCTACTGCCTTCGAAGCGGCCTCGAAGATAGGGGCTATACTAGGAAGCGGTACTGAGGAGCAGATACTGGCACTTGCAGAATACGGCAAGAATATGGGAATAGCATATCAAATTCGTGACGATTTACAGGACTGGAACAACGAAGAGAAGCTATTTAACATACTAATCAAGAAAAGTTCTGATCCTAGGGTTGTGTTTGATCACATGGACATGTTGTTGAATAATTATTCTAAGAAAGCAAAAACAGCGCTTAGAAAAATTAACGATGGTCCAGCTAGAAGGCGACTTGAAAGCCTTTTGGATTTAACTATGCTTAGTGTATAGTGACCACATTAGTTAATGTTGGCACCGCAGATTTTGCAAATTCAATGACTGGATCTGGATAAACTCCGATTCCAACAATAAATATTATCGAAAATATCATAATAGCGATTACTGATTTTGGTTCTTTCACTCTCTTTTCCGACTCGCCTTCTTCAAAGTACATCTTTCGTATTATCCAACCATAGTATGCAAGAGAGAGAGCACTGTTAAG
The DNA here is from genome assembly GCA_001920395.1 of Thaumarchaeota archaeon 13_1_20CM_2_39_20. Lineage (GTDB taxonomy): Archaea > Thermoproteota > Nitrososphaeria > Nitrososphaerales > Nitrosopumilaceae > Nitrosotalea. Next base: position 8,801 of record MNJS01000040.1, on the reverse strand, counting down.
AACTCCAGCTACAGCCAAATAGGGACCCCATGACACCATGGAGCCAGCGTTGATTGCTGCTCCAAATAACATAAGTTTACTCCAGAATCCATTAAGCGGGGGAACTCCAGCAAGAGCTAGAAGAGATATAACCAAACCAAGGGAAGTGATTGGCATTCTTTTGCCTAGACCCTTTATCTTATCAATATGCGATACTGACAAAGTTGTAATTATTCCAGCCACTGCTATGAATGCAGAAGCTTTCATGACAGCATGATTTAGTATATGAAACAGCGAAGCTTGCAGTCCAATCTGCGAAAATGGTGCGATGCTAAGACCAATGAGAATGTATCCAGCGTGACTTATACTGGAATAGGCAAGCATCCTTGTAAGGTTCTTCTGCATTATTGCAGCAAGATTTCCGACCGTCATAGTTACAATCGCAATAATGGCAAGAGCAAAAGCCCAATTCAGGTCAAGTGCTATTGCACCCATTATTATTACCCTCAAGGCAGCTGCAAAGCCAGCTTTCTTTGTGCCTGCTGCAAGTAGTGCCGATATAGTTGGAGGTGCTCCCTCGTATGTGTCGGGAAGCCACATGTGAAAAGGTACCAAACCAATTTTGAATCCAAACCCAGCTATAAACATGGCAACCGCCAAAAGTGCAAGTGGCATCATGTCAGGTCCAAGTTTTGAGAACCCGGTAATGACCTGTCCTATATTCGTGGATCCGGTCAGACCATATGCTATTGAAATCCCATAAATTATGATTCCTGATGCAAGTGCGCCAAATAGGAAGTATTTCAAAGCAGCTTCATTGGACGACGGATCTTTTTTCATAAATCCAGCGAGAACATATGTAGGAATGCTCATGAGTTCCCAAGCAACGAACAACATTACCAGATCAGTCGAATAGGCTATGAGCACCATTCCAATTGACGATAGAAGAATTAGAGAATAGTACACAGCTGGATTAGCCCTACCGCGCATGTAGTTGAATGATCCCACTGTTGTCATTATTGCAACAATCAACATCGCAATTGCAAAGAAGGAACCGAATGTGTCATCAACGAGAACATTCTTTGAAAAAATTGCTGATGGGGTAACATGCTTGGAGGCTATTTGATATCCAACGAATGTTATCGCTGCAATTAATGCTGCAAAAGCCATCCCACCGTAAAGTGAGGAACCTTTCTCTTTTCTTGCATTACTAATTACGGGAATAATTACTCCGACAGCTCCCAGTATCATGGTTAGGATTATTGGTGTTGAGGTAAAGTCTATCATTTCTTATCTCCTAAATTAGTAAAAGTAATACAACAATGAGGATACCAGCACCAAAAATGTAAAGATAGGATTGCGAGATTCCTGTTTGAGTAGCCTGCATTATTCTTGCGCCACCCATCATCGTTTTTTCTGGTACGAGGTTGAATCCTTCCATTACGAAATTCTCAAAGTAGCGATAAATACCTCTGGCAAAATACAAGGGTGCCACAACAAATGCCCAGTAGATTAATGCGTTTAAGTACCATCTGTTCAAGAAAAACTTGTGTATAGCATAAAAGAAGATGTTTGAATTTACGAATTTCACAGGATCTGCAAACCTTCCTATGTAGAAAATGTATCCCAGTGCAAATCCAATCGCAAATGCGGATAGTGATGATATTAGGGCCACAGGATTAACTCCTTCCAAAAAGCCGCCTAACGCTGACTGGGATTCCATCGCAACATTTCCTATACCAGATTTTATCCCAAATGCTGAAGCCAGATACTGTGTGAAAATGTCATGTAGCTGGTGTTCAAATGCAAGGCCGATAACACCGATACCAATCGTTAATACTGCAAGTATTCCGTATGGAATCCACATTGATGGACTTGCTTCGTGAATGTGATATCCCTCCTTTTCCATTTCTTCCACGTGTTTGCTCTTGTTACCGAAGAAGACCATTCCTATCATCCTGGTAGTGTAGAACGTAGTCATTACCGCAGTAATCAAAGCTAGAACAAATATCGGAAGAGCCCATGTATTCGCTGATTGGTATACAGCTGCAAAGATAGCATCCTTGCTCCAAAAGCCCGTTGTGATGAAGGGAGCACCCATAAGTCCTAGACCAGCGGCCCACATGAAAGCATAGGTCTTTTTCATATGTCTCCTAAGCCCTCCCATGTCTGTCATGAATCTCGAACCTACTATGTGCAATAATGAACCTGCTGCCATGAACAGCGAGGCTTTGAACATTGCGTGTGATATTAGATGGAAAAATCCCGCAGTGTAGCCATCGACAAATTGCCTTGATAGACCTGCTATGCCAAGTGCCATCATCATATATCCAATTTGTGAGCCTGTGGAATATGCAAGAACTTTCTTTATTTCAGGATGAACCATTCCTTGTGTAGCAAGCAAAAATGCAGTGATTGCGCCAACCCATGCAACTACTTCAAAGAACTGATCCATGTTGATACCAATTGCAGCTAATGCAAAAAACAACGGTGCCAACCTTGCTACCAAAAATACTCCTGCTTTTACCATTGTAGCAGCGTGAATAAGAGCTGATACTGCGGTAGGTCCTGTCATTGCTTCGAGTAACCATTCATTAAGTGGGAATTGGGCAGATTTTCCTATTGCTCCTCCAAAGAGTAATACAGCAGCTGGAATAAGCAGATGTTGAGAAGACATTGTAGTTGCCCAATTCGTGTTCTCAATCAACTCTCTGAATCCAAATGTGCCAGCAAATGCAAAAATGAGAAACATTCCGGCCAACATCATGACATCACCAACCTTCGTCATGATGAATGCTTTAATGCCAGAGTGAGTCGGGGAATAGTAGTCCACCAAACCAAGTACAGTACGACCTTCTATTCCGACATGATCTTTCTTTTTGTCCCTGTACCAGAATCCTACCAATGCATAAGATGCCAAGCCTACTCCCTCCCATCCGAAGAAGAGCTGCAAGAAGTTGTCTGACAAAACGATTAATTGCATAGAACCAACGAAAAACGCCATCCAGAACCAGAATCGAGTAATATCTTTGTCACCTTTCATGTAACCAGTGCTGTAAACAAAGATCAAAAATGAGACCCAAGCAACTACATTACTCATTAAAGCTGCCAATGGATCTGCCAATATTCCGGCCTTAAGTCCAATTGATGAAATCCAAGGGATTTGATTGTGAATTTCATTGTTACCAAGAGCTAATGGTAGAAGTGTAGTTGCTGAAATTGCACTTGCCAGAGCAAAGGCTACAGCCACTCCACCAGTAGCTCTCTTTGAGAATTTTGCTACACCTGGAATTATAACGGCTGCAACAAACGGCAATATCCAAATTGCCCAAGCATTCAATGCTGTTGCACTCAAACCAAACTCAAAGGATCCAGTAGCCATAATCTAAACTCCCACCAGCCCTTTCATGAAAGGAATTATCTGGTTAAAGAAGATGTCAGGATATATTCCAATAACAATAGTAAATCCTGCTAGAACCATCATTGGACCGGTAACGTACCAGTTCGCTTCCTTAGTATTTTCCAGATTTTCGGGCAGTTTTCCAAAGAAAACTCTCTTTATCATCCACAAGACGTAAGCCATCGTAATAACGGTCGCAACTAGTCCTAAACCGAATGCAACCATTCTGATGATTGAACCTTGCTGAATTGCGGTCTGTAGAGCTCCATAGAACATCGTCCACTCTGCCATGAATCCGCTGGTGGGTGGCACTCCCATTATAGTCAGAGCTCCTATCGTAGCACAAACAGCCGTTATTGGCATTTTTCCTGCAAGTCCTCCCATCTTTGTAATGCTTCTGGTTCCAACTTGCAAAACTATGGCACCTACCATCATGAATAACAACACTTTGCCAAGACTGTGGGAAACAAACATCATCTCAGCTCCGGAAAGTCCTAGTGCCGATGCAGAACCGATTCCGAAGATGATGTAACCCATCTGACTAATACTCGAATAAGCAAAGAGTTTTTTGATATCGTCCTGTACCAAAGTCATTAATCCGCCATAAATCATTGTAGCAAGACCCCACAGATTGAGGAATAATGCAAAATGGCTATATTCTCCTGGCAAGAGCATTATTAATAATCTAAAGAAGCCGTATGCACCAACTCCTAACATTGCACCTGATGATAATGCGTTAAGAGGGGTTGGTGCCGCACGATACACGTGAGGTAGCCATATGTGCACGACAAATGCTGCCATCTTCACACCAAGCCCAATAATAATTCCGGCCGCTGCAAGTGCTAGAATATTTTGTGGTATTCCGTGTTCCTTGATATCAGCAAAATTAAAGCTTCCAACGTTCAATCCTATCGCCAGAAAACCAAGAAGAAGAATTACCGCTCCGACATGTGTCCAGAAGAAGAATAACAAAGCTACTCTTCGTCTTGCTTCGTATCCCCATAATGCAATCATGAAAAATGCTGGAATCAGCATTACCTCAAAGAAAACATAAAATTCTATCAAGTTGGTAGCAAGAACTGCACCCAACATTCCCATTGCCATGACAAGAAACAGCGCAAAGTATGCACCAATTTGATTATTGACATAATTTTTCAGCGATGATGATTCTATCATAGTGGTCCCACCGCCTATCAATTGTTTTTGTGAATTCATTCTTTCTTCAAATTGTGACGTTATTCTTGCAACCATGTATGGTTTTGAAAATAATGCCACTACCGTTGATACTACATAGATTATTATTGCAAAGGGCGATGCAAGACCGTCAAGCAAAAGACCGAATTCACCAAATAGCTGAGTCCAGCGATAATGTTCTTCATAGGTTCCCGAGAATACTGGTAGGATGATTATCGCCGTGCAGTATAGCAGAAGTCCGAAGCTGAACCATGCCGATGTGTTAGGACCCAATTTTCTTCCAAGCAGATACGCTACTGGTGACAATAGCAGTGGCAAAAAGACCGTCTGTAACAAGATATACGGCATTAACCTTTCAAACTCCTAAAGTCCGCTATATCGATATTCTTGTACATTCTATATGCCACAATAACCAATGCAAGTCCCACGGCAACTTCGGATGCAGCAACCGCAATAGAAAACAGAGCTAGTGTCTGGCCTTGACTATTCGGAATGAATCGCGCAAAAGCAACTAAATTCAGATTTGCTGAATTAACAATCATTTCCACTGCGAAAAGCATTCTAATTGCATTCCTTTTCACTGACAGTCCGTATATACCGATGGCCAACAGAGCCACGGACACTAGCACAAAATCAATCAGTCCGTTGGTCACTTGTCACGTCCTCCCTTCTAGCTAATGCCAAAGCTCCTATTACTGACGATGTCAGAATCAAAGCCATTACTATAAGCGCAGGTGAATAGTAAGTAAGAAAGTCCTCGCCTATCTTCTTGTAGTCTACTGACGGAGCATCTGTCTCCACGGATTTCAGACCTGAACCGATAATTATTGTCCCAATTCCAAGCATTATAATTAACATTAACCCTATTCCCGCGTATCTTCGTCTGGGATCCTCTATTTTGTTGAAGATAAGTTCACGTCTAACTAGCATGACAGTGAAAAGTATGAGCACAGCTATAGAACCTACATATACAGAAAGTTGGAACATTGCTACGAAAGGCGCGTCTAAAAGTAAGAAAAAGCCAGCTATTCCTGATAATGTTATCATAAGAGCTATCGATCCGTAGATTAGCGAACGTATCTCAAGTGCAGCTATTGCAGAGCCAATTGTTAAAACAGAGAGAGATAAGAATATTGAATCAACCATGTGAGGCACCCCTGTCATCGATCTTTATTTCCACATCTTGTGACATCTTCGGCTTTATGGCAAGCTGACCAGGGGTGTATATCAAAGCAGACTTAGTAAAAGAGGAAAGCTCATAGTCATTTGTCATGTATAGTGCATAGAAAGGACATGCGTCTACACATAGACCACAGAACACACACTTACCATAATCTATCTGTGGCATTATTGCTTTCTTGTTTTGTTTCCATGTCTCGTTTACCTTGACCATACCAATGGCCTCTGCTATCCCTTCACATGCTACGGCGCAAAGCTGGCACCCAGTACAATGTTCATGATATAGTATATGTCTTCCACGTAGTCCAGCAATTCCTACTCCTGCTTCTGGATTGAATTGAAAGCCATCACCAACAAATTTCAATTTCTGCTCTGGGTATCGTAATGTAAATCTCTTGACGGCAAGATGTTTTACGCCTGAATTAAGCGCCTTGATGATTCCTACTGCAGTACTCAATGTATTAATCCTCCTGGCCCCAAGACTCCTGCATATAACAATCCTAGAGCTATAAAGATGTTAACGAATGCAAGGCCTATCCATTTGTACCATCCGTTATGCAAGAGCATATCGATTCTTATTCTTGGAAAGACACCGCGTGGCAGCAATATCAAAAGAATTACTCCCGCAGTTTTGATGACAAACCACAATGTACCATTAAGCATTTCTTGATCAAACAAAGGAAGACCGGGGAATTTTGCTGTCACAGGACCAATTGTAATTCCATGTGTAACGATATCCTCTGGGAATGGTGGCCACACCATTGGCCCATTCCATCCCCCAAGGAATAGGACTGTGAATAATCCAGCGAATGCATAGAGTTTCAAATAAGTTCCGAGTTGAATCAATCCATACATCATGCCAGAGAATTCTGTTAACCATCCTGCAACTATCTCGCTTTCCGCTTCAGGGAGATCAAATGGTATTCTTTCAAGCTCTGCTATTATTGTAATAAAAAATACGATGGCACTAATAGGAGTAAAGACTATCCACCAATAGTGTTTTTGAGATTCAACAATTTGTGATAGATTTAGTGTGCCGGACAAAATTACTATACTAAGAAGAGACAAGATCAATGGAATTTCAAACGAGATCATTTGATGTAGTGCTCTAAGCCCTCCGATGAATGTCCATTTGCTATTTGCAGCCCAAGCAGAAAGCACTGCTATTATGGGAAAGAAACCTATTGTAGCAAAAACTGCCAACAATCCGACATTAGGATTTGCTACAACCCATCCTGGTGCAACTGGAATTAGTGATACAAATGCACCAGCAGTACCAACAAACAACAGTGGGCCTATCCAGAAAATTGGTTTGTCGGCCTTTGCTGGAATTATTATTTCCTTAGACATTAGCTTGAGCCCATCCCCCATCAATTGGAGTATTCCCTCAATTTTTCCACAATAAAGTGGTCCTACTCTCAGCTGCATTTTAGCAAGGAATTTTCTTTCTATGAAGATTGTTGCTGCTGCTAGAAGAGCTGCAAATCCAAATCCTGGGAATACAGCAACTTTGAAGAATGTTGTGTGTATGAACGACTTGATAATTGGAACACTTCGCGATGGATCAGCAAGCCAAGTCATAGCAAGGTATGGCGTAAGAAGTTGTCCGTTAATTAGAGGGAGCTTAATGTAGAATAATATAATAAAGACGATTGGGAGGCCGACTAAGGAGAATATCAGTAGGATCCAAAATATTATGTCGAAAAGAGATGCTATGAACCTACTTAATCGAAACTCAGGAGCAATTGTGGACATTTACCTATCTGCCTCTACTGGCCAGTAATTCAGACTCCAATACACTGCTGGCATGTTTCCAAGTTTTTCTCCTTTTAACAGATATGGTATACAGATCAAGTTCCTAAACGAACCAACGCTTATCTTGACTCGGTAGGGTTCGGGTCTGTTGTTAGACACTATGTAATATCCAAGTGCTCCTCTTCCTGATTCTATTCTGCGATAAACCTCATCATTGCCACCCTTTGGGTTTGGCTTCAGTTTTGTGCGGACCGAGCCGGACTTTGGCATCTTCCGTAATGCGTCCTTAATTATCCTACAACTTTCAAACATCTCAAGATATGGAACGCGAGATCTAGCATAAGAATCACCTTCCTTCATGACTACCGTATCAAAATCCAGATTTTCGTAAACATCATATGGTTCCTTTTTTCTAATATCGAAATCTACGCCAGATGCTCTAAGAACTGAGCCTGTAGTTCCAAGTCTTATGGCATCGGTTCTTGACAAAATTCCGGTATCTTCTGTTCGTGCTTTCAAAAGAGGATTCTGATAGAATATGTCCTCATATTCCCTCAACCTTTTTTCGAAATAATTTACTTGTCTAAGACATCTTTCTTCAAAGTTGGCTGGCAAGTCATTACGAACTCCTCCCGGAACAAGAAATGCGTGAGTCACTCTTGCACCGGACATCGCTTCTAAAAGATCTATGAATAATTCTCTATCTCCTGCTGACCACATAAACATCGTAGAGTGACCTAGGAAAATCCCATAGATTGCGAGCCAGTACAAAGTATAGATACAACGATTTAGCTCGGATGCGATAACTCTGACGTATTTTGCTCTTTCCGGAACCTCGATGCCTAAGAGATCTTCTACTGCAAGACAGTAGGGATACAAAATATTTGAAGAGTCATGAATAACCGGTCTTTCAAGATGAGGAATATTTTGTATATAGTTTCTGTATTCCGCCATTTTCTCTTCTCCGCGATGAACGTATCCAGGATCTGGATCACATGATACAATGTAATCACCATCAACTTTTATGATAAGCCTCATATGGCCGGAGCCAGGATGTTGAGGTCCTACGTTTAAAGTCATTATCCTGTCGTCTACTTTCTCAAGTTCAAATCCTGGCGGTAATTGTGTTGTCATTTTATCGTCCCTTTATCTTGAAATCCTTTCTAAATGGTGGAATGTCAGCCCAATCTTCTGGTAGAAGCAATCTTCTGTTATCAGGATGTCCTTCAAAGTAGACTCCAAACATCTCAAAACATTCTCTTTCATGAAATTCAACACTGTAAAATACATCACG
>MNJS01000060.1 GCA_001920395.1 Thaumarchaeota archaeon 13_1_20CM_2_39_20 | reverse complement strand
TTTGTTCTCTGACAAGCTTTGCAGCATCATGTAGTTCTGCTTTCTTGCACAGTTTGATTATATCTTTAGGAATTAATGATCCTGAATAAACTACAACGTCTGCCTTTTGGATAAGTTTCTTGGCTTTTACTGTAAGTAGTTCCGGATCGCCGGGCCCGCATCCTACAAAGTAAACTTTAGGCACGCTTTACCACCATTATAGAAAAATATTTGTTGGTAAAAGTCTCTTTAGTAACTTCGCCAAGTGTTAACTTTTTTACAATCTCTTGATCAGTTCCTACATCCTGAGCTATTGCAAAAAGTGAGTTATCAGGAAATCCAGCCTCTTTGAGCAATGATATAACTTGATCAAAGTATCTTCCGTCTTTTAGAAATACCATCGTATCACAGTTTTTAGCAGTCTCCTTTACTCTTGCAAGATCATAGCATGCTGGGATGACTGCCATTGTTTCATCTCCTTCAGCAATACTTATTCCAACTTTGGATGCAAATGCAAACATCGATACGATTCCTGGGATTATATTGATTTTAACATCAGGATATTTTTCCCTCAATTCTCTGTGGATATATATCCATGTACTGTATAATGACGGGTCGCCAACCGTAAGATATACAACATTTTTGCCTCCTCGTACCGATTCTGCTATTGTTCGTGTGTTTTTCTCCCATGTATCTTCAAGAATCTCCTTATCTTTGACCATGGGAAATACTAGATTGACAATTTCTGGCTTTCTTGAATTATCTACTATCGAAGATATAATGGAATAGGCTATGCTTTCCTTTCCTTCCTTTGAAGTGGGACACATTATTACATCTGCAGCTTTTATCGCCTTTACAGCTTTGACAGTAAGAAGTTCGGGATCACCAGGTCCGCACCCCACACATGTTAGTTCGGCCATCAGTGGAGAACGCCTTTGTGCCTAATTAAAAGCTAGATTTTAGAGAAACGTTTCATAACAGGCACGAAGTGAAATCCTTATGGAACATTTTTGTTTTTTATTTTTTGGTACAACCTTTTTGAACAGATCGCTAACAATTACTAGTACTTTTCATAAGATGAGTGAGTGGCCAAGAAAAATATCAGTATAAGTGGATCTGTAGAGTTTACAAGATTCTACAAATCTTTAGGAAAAACTAATCCGATAAAAAACCAACTTGATGAAGCAATGGATCTACTAAAGAAAGATCCAACAATAGGAAATAGAATACAGACTAACCTGTGGCCTAAAAAATATATGAGAAAATACGGCATCATCAATAATTTGTACAGATATCGTGTAGGTTCTAATTGGAGAGTCATTTATACCATACTAGGCAAACCTGATGGGTTAGTTTGTGTAATACTAGAGGCGTTGGATCATAAAAATTACGATGTTCTCTTCGCGTACAAGACAAGCTGATTAGCGCAATCTTGTTGTTTCTCTTAGCAATTTCTTTAACTTTGGATTGTCTGCAAATATCCAGATAATTGCTCCGTCCTTGTCGTACATTATTTTGTTAGAGCTTTCCAGATAGTCCAGTATTTTTTTAAAAGTAGAATATTGAACCTGTTTTGGCAGCTTTCTCCAGAGCTGGTTTTTAGAAGAAAATGTCTTTTCTTTTCTCACAACCTTTTCTACCATCTCTATAGTGTCTAATCTTGGCATGTGCGTTATTGTACTCATTATTGTAATGTTCTACTTGGTAGGTTATAAACATAGTTACATACTTGTATAATACAAATATGTATATATCTTCAAATGCCTAGAAAATGAAATCCTTATGGCCTAGGTTTTAGTTGCAGATATTATGGTAACCGGATTTCTTGCGAGCATCATGGTACCTGTACTGGTTTTGCGGCTCTTTGATATAGTAACTTGGGTTACGTCAACTGACGAGAATCTCAGTTTTTCCACGATATTTAATACCGCATAAAGCGTTTCAATGAGAATGGTGCCAATTACTATTCTTCCGCCTGATTTTAGCTTATTTTCACATAGTTTTGTTATATCGACAGTCTCGCCTCCTGTGCCTCCAATGAAAATTGCATCAGCTTGCGGCAAGTCAGAAATTTTTTCCATTGCGTTTCCTAAAATAACAGTAACATTTGAGATTCCAAATTTGGACAGGTTTGTCTTTGAAAGTTCGATTGCTTTAGGGTCGATATCAATTGAAAATACCTTGCCTGTTGGCCCTACCTGATGTGCAGCTTCTACTGATACCGAGCCACTACCACATCCGATATCATATACTATATGTCCTGGCGCCAGTCTTCCTTTACTAATCTGAACTACACGCACTTCCTCTTTTGTTATTGGTACCTCTTCTGCTCTTTCAAATAATTCATCTGGAATGCCCGGCGTGCGATACTGCCACATCTAGTTTCACCAAAAGGATATCGATATTTAGCACTACCTGACGCCAACAAGTCCGATATCAGGATGAATTATAGTATTTGTCAAAATCCAGCTAAATAAAAACATCAGAAAGTAACTGCCTATTCCTGTCATGACAAGTTTTCGCTTGTCAGTTGGAGGGATGGGAACCTTGAGCGCTTTAGCTATGCCATATGATACAATGAACAAAGCAACCATTATTGCAAATCCAATAATTATTCTAGATGATATATGTGTGTACGGATATCCAATTTCGGCAGAAACTATTCCTGCAAGTATGCCAAGACCAACCCTTATCCAAAATACCTTGTCTAGCCCGCTTTTTACCTTAGATTCCTCTGTTGCAGGTTGGCCTTGTGCTTCAGGAGGTGTATCTTTTGTGTTAGTATCATCAGATTTCTTCTCATCTTTTTTCTTTGGATGTCTTACCAAGTAAATTTTCAAAGTGACTCAGTTAATTCCTGTTTAAAACGTTTGGTTGATACCGTAATAGCAAGAGTATAATTTCAGAGCCGTGGCGACTCATTATGACTCTAGCCGGAATTGAACTGCGCTATCTAATAAACGAGATAAACAAGGAAATTAGCGATTACTATGTAAGTAACATCTACGGCATAACTCGCAACAGTGTTCTTTTCAAGCTTCACCATCCAGAAAAACCAGAGATCTTGCTGATGTTTTCCACTTTTGGATTATGGATAACTAGTATGAAGATTGATCAAATCGAAGAAAACAGACTGGTAAAAAGATTAAGAAATGATTTGCTTCGCAGCAAGGTTGCGGATATCAACCAAATTGGTAGCGAAAGAATTGTTTATGTTACATTTAATGGCTTTAACCAGGAATTTATTCTAGTTGGAGAATTTTTTGGAGAAGGCAATATTATACTGTGTAACAAAGAGATGAAGATCCTATCGCTATTGCATTCAATTGATGTCAGACACAGAAAACTCGGCGTCGGTCTGACTTATGTACCTCCACCATCTACTGGATTGAATCTTTTTGAAATCACACGAAATGATATAGAGCAGATAAGAACAGTCCAAACGGCTGTAGCAAGATGGGTAGGTAGAACACTTGGACTGCCAACGAAATATGCCGAAGAGATTGCCCGAATTGCCGGTATTGACCCACAAGCAATCGGAAATACATTATCTGAGGAACAAGTTCAAAAAATTGTCCAAGCAACGAAGGATTTGATTGATAATGTAGTCAACGGCAAACACGAGCCATATATTGTACGCAATGAAAAAGGTGCAGACGTAATTCCTGTTCCTCTTGGAAATATCTCTGAAGAAAATCACAGTAAAGTAGGAAGTTTTATGGAAGGATTGGATATACTATTCTCGGAAAATCTTCTAGAACAAGGCAAATCTTCGCAATCAACTACTGCAAATGAGAAGATTGCTGAACTAGAACACAAACTTGAGGAGCAGAACAAGGCAATATCCCTTGTAAAAGAGAGGGTAGACAGCATCTCGAGTGTAGCGAAGGCGCTACAGGGTATAGCGGCATCGGGGATAACCAGTATCGAAGATCAGAAAATTATGTCATTCTTGGCTCAACATGGCTCTGCTTTGAGAAAGGAAGCAGGTATTCCTCTTATATCTATAGGCGATGAGAAGATTAAGATCAATCCCCAATCCTCAATTCAGGCCATAGCTTCGGTATTGTTTAACGAATCAAAGAAGCAACTGAGGGCAATTAATACAATACAATTAGACAGAAAAAAGACAGAGAAGAATTTGGAAGCTTTCAAAAAGCAGGCAAGCGTAGCTCGTGATTCCGTTGTTTTTACGGTTCAGAGAAAAAAGGAATGGTACGAAAGATATCGGTGGTTTTTCACCTCAGATGATTTCTTGGCGATTGGCGGGCGTGACGCATCATCTAATTCATCGGTAATACGAAAACATTTGGAAAGAAACGATAAAGTTTTTCATGCAGAAATAGTCGGCTCTCCATTTTTTGTATTAAAAAACGAGACAGAAGACAAGGTATCAAGCGTAACCGAGGTGGCACAAGCTACAGTCTGCTTTAGTAGAGCTTGGAGGGAGGGGCTTTATGGTCTAAATGCTTACTGGGTTAGGCCAGATCAAATCAAGACTGCTGCGCCAAGCGGCCAGTTTATCGCAAAGGGTTCCTTTGTAATTGAAGGTACAAGAAACTTTGTCCAAGCACCATCTTTGCAACTATCTGTGGGGCTTTTTGAAAAAGATGATAATTATTCCTTAATGTGTGGCCCAACATTTGCTATTAAGAGAAAATGCATCTATTTTGTAACGATAGAGCCATCTGGTCAAGAGATGACCGAAATAGCTAAAAAGATAAAACTTGAGTTTCTAAAATTCGAAGAAAAAAAAGAAGCTATAAAATCAATCATCATTGATGATTTCATACGTGTCCTACCTGCAGGGGATAGTCACATTATAGAGTCTGGGATAGGTGAGGCATATAGTTGAATATACAAAGACCACGCTTTGCAGTAGATGCAATGCTTGGCAACTTGGCTAAGAAGTTCCGAATTTTGGGTTATGATGCAAAATATTTTTCGTCTATCGAAGATGAGAAATTAATTGAACTTGCAAGAAATGAGAACCGGATACTCTTGACAAAGGATGAACTTCTTACAAAAAACGCACAAAAGTCAGGCATTACTAATATACTTGTAAGAGGAAGTGACGAAATTGAACAGATTATTCAGATAACAACAGTGGTAGGACTTGCCAGTTTTGCAATCGATACGAACTTTTCGCGATGTGTTAGATGCAACGGAAAACTACAATTAATCGATAAATCCAATATCGCCAACAAGGTTCCAAGGGGAGTCTTTGATAAACAAGACAAGTTTTGGACATGTGATGCCTGCAAGAAGATTTACTGGGAGGGTACTCATTTTCAAAAATTACAAGAGTTTGTGTCCAGATTAAATGAGAGGATGAAATGATCATTTCAGACAAGGAAGGAGAGATATTAGTCAAAACTGCAAGGCTAGCAGTTGCAGAATATCTTAGGATGGACAAGAAGATATCACTTTCAGACGAGACCAAAAACAGGTTTTCATATAATTCTGGCGTCTTTGTCACATTAAGCAAGGGGGAGAATCTCAGAGGTTGTATAGGGTTTCCAACTCCTGAAAAGAAACTTTACCAGTCACTAGTTGATGCAGCAATAGCCTCTGCCACAGAGGACCCTCGCTTTCGTCCAGTAAGATACGAAGAACTAGGTGAAATTACATTCGAGGTGACTGTGCTAACACCTCCAACTGTTATCAAAGTCAATGAACCCTCAGAATATCCAAATAAGATTAAAGTGGGAAGAGACGGACTTGTGATAAAGTGGGAGTTTGGTTCAGGACTCTTGCTTCCCCAAGTTCCTATCGAACATGGATGGAACGAGGAAGAGTTTCTTGGCTATGCCTGTGAAAAGGCCGGAGCCCCTCGAGATTACTGGAAACAAAAGAGTACCATGATCTTAAAATTTGAGGGAATTGTGTTCAAGGAGACACAACCAAACGGCATAGTATCAAGAATAAACCTATAGTAACTTGCCTGATACAGCGTCAAGTGAGACTTGTTGACCGTCTCTTAGAGATTCGTAATCTTGTTTTTGCGCAACAACAAGAGGTATGTTAGAAATTGCACATCCAGATGCGGTGGTGATATCGGCTTTCAGGCAGATCATTGCAAGCGGCGCACACTTGTTGTATTTTAAAGAATAAATCGTATACGCTCCTACGCTGCTTCCTACACCAAAGGGAAAGACCAGAACCTTGTTTGCCAGATTTTTACCAAAGAGATCATGGTTTTTGTCCCGTACTAGTCCGGTTTTCTTATCAATACCACCAAGAAAATTTATTGGGTTCTTTGAAACAAGCAATGTGCCTTTTGTTTTTCCCCTTACAATTATCTTTACGTTCATTTTGTTTCCTCATTTACTATTTGACTAAGGCTCTTAAGATTAACATCTACACCATTTGAAGTTCTCAGGTAATATGCCCCCTTGACACTGTTTGTAATTACAGCGTCAACGTTGCTTTTGTCGATAAGGGGTGTAAGGCATATACAGCAATCATATAGAAGTTCTGCGCCTGCTCGCTCTATCTTTTTTGCATACCCCAAATTTTTTATCTGTTCACGTATGGCTCTAGGACAGAAAATCATGCAGCGCTTCTTAAAGGACTTGCCCTTTAACATCACAACAAGGTCTGATATCTCGTCAAGACCAAGTTGTGGACTTCCAAGCGTGATTATATCACCAGACTCGGAGGTTTCAAGTTCGTCTCTAACCTTTTGCATCTCTTTGTCATCAAAGTCTATCTTTTCTCCCGCTCCTTCTAGTGTGAACATTCCACATCTCCCCGAAGTGCCCAGCCCGGCGCATAATGATTTACAGTTACGCATATCTAGGTTCTTGGCACCTGATATGGCAACCGAGTTTCCGGCAACCTTGCCTGCAAAGTATCCAAGCATTCCGTAGGTTAGTTCGTCTCTGTTTTTGACCTTCATTTGAATGGTAAGATTGGGTTCTCTGTTCTTTTCATCTCGTAAATCAGAGCATGGGCTCTTACCGGTAATTGCGCTGGCAAGGGCGCTAAAGGCTCCTTCTTTGTTTGTCTTAAGACCAGATATCGAGTTTGCGTAAATTGCTGCGTTGCTTTCTGCAAACGATACATGGGTACCTTTTTTTGGCAACTCAAAGATCTGATACGGGATACAAGAAAATGATGGGATCGCGCCCATTTTTTCATACGATTTTCTAATACCTTGTTGTTTTTGGATAAATTTATCATCCAAGTCATATTTTGAAACGGTATCAAAATCAAATCCCATTGGATTTACTGTTGTCTTTACTTTGAATTTGGCATCCTTGCTTAGTCGAGAAAGAAATTCTTCTCCTGCGTCACCGATGGTATTATAGTTGACTCCTGATAGATGTGCCCATTCTATGGGAATTAGTTTGTCTGATCCAGTAGCATCCCCGATTGCCACAAGAACTCTGTATGCAAGTGCTAGAGTCTCGCCGTGTTTTCCATCTAATGCAGCTTCCTCGTCTTTTGTTAGTTCCAACAAAACGTCCTTGTTATAACAGATATAATACTTGTATGATCCATCCCATATCAATTGGATAAGATAGCAAAGATTCTAGATGGTATGCTAAAAACAATGAACTCTGTCAAGCCACCTCGCATGACTGCACTCAGAGAACTACATGAAGCAGAAAGCGGAAGTCCACTAAGTATTCTAATAGGTACCATACTATCTGCAAGAACACGGGACGAAAATACTTCTGCTGTTGTGAAAAGATTGTTCTCGAAATACAAAACAGCACATGCGCTTGCCAGTGCAAAGGTATCAGATGTGCAAAAAATTATCAAGTCTACTGGTTTCTATAGAGTAAAGGCAAGGAGGATAATTGAGGTAGCTTCGATAATTGATTCAAAATATTCTGGTAGGGTCCCACAGACAATAGACCAACTGCTTGAGCTCCCAGGAGTAGGCAGAAAGACTGCCAACTGTGTACTGGTATACGCATTTGATAAAGCCGCAATACCTGTGGATACTCACGTACACAGGATCTCAAACAGGCTTGGGCTAGTTAAGACAAAGACTCCTGAGGAAACAGAGTTTGAACTTGTGAAAAAAATTCCAAAAGAACACTGGATAAAGATAAACGATGTTTTTGTTATGTATGGCCAAAATATTTGTAAACCAATCTCTCCAATGTGCAATGTATGCCAGATAAAGAAGGATTGTAATTATTACAGAACTAGTGTCTCTTCTTAGTCTTCACCAGTACGACAATTACTGTTGCAGTTCCAGCCAATACGATAAAAGGCATGTAAAATATTGGATTCTGTGAAGGGTCTCCTGAAACAACACTAAGAGCAAGATTTCCCGAGTTTGTAGCTGGTGGGTCTGATATAGAGCCCATTCCGTAAACGGTAAAGTATCTGACGGTAAAGCCTGCGACATCCAAGTTATCAACCTTAACCTTCTGACCTACACTTACAGAAAGACCACTATTACTTGAATGAGTTATTGTCACAATTTTAGCAGGATCCCAGCCTATCTTTGGGTCTTGCTGAATTACAAAGTATCCATCTTCGGGAGTATTGACAGCTGTCCAGAATTTGTAATCAGGTGGACTTCCCATACCAATCTCAATGAATTTCTGCGACTTGAGATCCTCGTATAGTCTGATTACTGCGCTAGCGTCTGGGTTTGCATATCGCAGCTTATTTTCTATTTCCATCTGCCAGTTTGTTACGTGTTCGTGAGGTAGCTTAAAGGCAGTAGCATTGTTCTTTACAACATTAAATGCATCATAGGCAACCTCAACGACATCATAATGTTCGGATTTATTCATGGTAGATTGTTGGGCATAAGCGGGCAGAAATATGGTCCCTACCAAAAGCGCAACTAGTACAAAACTTTGCATAATAAAGTAAGCTGGTATCATTTCAATAAAAATCTAGTCAACAAAGGGATTGTCCCAGCTCATCAGTACCTTAGAGACCTCAGGACGAATCATGTATTCAGATGGATTTTGCTTTTCTAAAATCATAGTTCTTAGCTTCGTTCCGCTGAGTTGTTCTTGAAATTCTGGTCCATGAGGACAATTTTTTTCACTGGCAAAAGACAGACACTTTTTGCAGTAAAAAAAGGCCGGATAGAAGATCGGCTCGATTCCCATACCAGGGTAGTCATCAAATATTTTCTGGGCTGCAAAAGGATCATAATAATTTCCAACGCCAGCGTGATCACGGCCTATTATTATATGAGTACAACCGAAATTCTTTCTCATTATGGCATGATGAATAGCCTCTTTGGGCCCTGCATATCTCATCTCTGTATGTAATGTTGCAAGGTAACAACGGTCTTGTGGATAGTAGTGTTTGATAAGTGTCTCATAGGATGCAACAATTACCTCGTCTTTGTAGTCGCCAGCTTTCTTCTTTCCAATAAGCGGGTTAACGAAGAGTCCATCATGCGTGTTCAGCGAGGCCTTTTGCAGCATTTCGTGGGCAACGTGGGGAACGTTTCTGGTTTGAAATGCAACGATTGACTTCCAACCTGCTTTTTCAAACAAAGCTCTTGTTTGTAGAGGTGTCTTTCTGTATTTGCGAATCTGTGTTTCTTCTGGCCTTTTAATATAGTCAATCTTACCACCCACAAGAAATTCATTCATTTGCATTGTCTTTGCCACTCCAGGATGTTGCGGATCCGTGGTACCATAAACGCCCTTTACAGTAGAATTCTTATCAAATGTATAGATCTCGTCCACGTGTAAAATAGCGAATTTGGTTCCGTCTAGACTAAGAGCAACATCTCTTGCATCTTTCATCTTGATGGCACTAGTCTTGTCTATATCAAATACTATTGGTATTGTCCAAGGAAGATCACTTGCAAGTCTTCCACTGTGAATTACCTTCTCAAAATCCTCTTCTAGTAGAAAGCCTTCAAGAGGGCTGAAGATACCGTCTGAAATATTTTCAATGTCGTTCGCAAGGTCCAAGTCTACAGGAACTGAAAATAATTGATCTGGATCCTTTTTTGTAATTCTGTTTACTAACTTGTCACCGTGTGGTTTTGCAACGCCGGTGCCTGATTCCAAAATGAATCACTTGCCATGGTCTGCATGCAATCCACATTCCTTTTCTGTGTCTGACTCCCACCACCAGCGTCCAGCTCGCAGAGGCTCACCTGGTTTGATTGCACGCGTACAAGGTTCGCATCCTATGCTAGGAAATCCCTTGTCATGGAGCTTGTTGTAGGGAATATTGTTTTTCTTGATATAATCCCATGTCTGTTCCCACGACCACTCCAGTATTGGATTTACCTTAATAATGTCATTGTGTTGTGAGTCTATCTCAATTTTGTTTGAGTTTGATCTGACCTCAGTTTGATCAGCTCTTAATCCAGTAATCCAGCCGTCCAGTGTTGATAGCATCCTATTTAATGGGTGCACCTTTCTTATACCACAGCAGAGCTTTCTGTTCCCAACACTGTGATAAAATAAATTCATACCATTTACTCGAACCATTTGTTCAACTTCATCATGATCTGGAAACATTACTTCTATATTCATATTGTACCTGCTACGGATTTCATCCATAACATCATATGTTTCTTGATTTAATCTACCTGTGTCAAGAGTAAAGACTCGTGCTTTTGGATTTATATTAGAAATCATATCGATTATTGCAACATCTTCTGCTCCAAAACTTGAAGCCACTGCTATTCGGGGATGAAGATTATCTAAAGCCCATCTTAAAACCTCCTGCGGAGTCTTTAGTTTTGCATTTAGTTGCTGTATTTGTTCACCAGTAAACTTTGGCATGAGAAATCGCGCCAATCCTCGTCATATAATTATTTAGGTTCAGGAATCGTTCTAGAGTTATAAATGAGCCAACTCAATGAAAGCAGAATGAGTCAGAAAACGGTAGTTATTGTATTCCCATCAGTTTTTTCACTAAACAAGATCAGCTATCTTGTAACCAACATTTCGAAAATTCTGAAAATAAAAAAACAACTCTTCACTAAGATAAGAAGAGATGGCTCTATAATAGTAGTAGAAGCAAGAGACCCCGTACTTGCATCATCTGCAATTGGTTTATTGTTTGGCATAGACAGGATAGCCATTGCAAAGGAGGTGGACAATAATTTTGATACTGTTCTTTCAATAATCACCGAGACCGGTCTGAGCCTCTTGCTGAGCGGAGAGAAATTCTATGTCAAGGTGGATGGAAAGACAAGAGGTTACTTAGCAAAGG
Organism: Thaumarchaeota archaeon 13_1_20CM_2_39_20; assembly: GCA_001920395.1. Lineage (GTDB taxonomy): Archaea > Thermoproteota > Nitrososphaeria > Nitrososphaerales > Nitrosopumilaceae > Nitrosotalea. Next base: position 751 of record MNJS01000060.1, on the reverse strand, counting down.
ATTTGGAAGTTGCAGCTACCTCAAATCTAATAGAGAAAACGACCGAGCTCCAAGCCAGAGTCGGGTCCGAAACAGACCATGATAGACTCCTTTACACATGTCTGACGAATTCTCATGCTTACGTGTCTATTTTTGTCGATATGGGAATGGGTGGAGTTCCTTACAATTCGCAGCATGAAACAATTCTTTGTTGCATATATGATGAGTTATCTGCAATCTCTTGCCTTGAGAGTATCAAGATGGGGTTTGATGTCATAATTCTTGTGTGTTACCGTAGTGAATCAGATCTGCTCAGACTCTCAAAAATGATAGACAAGATACTATCACGAATTGTTCGAGATAACGTTGAACTTTTATTTTGTAAGATATCAGGAATTTCTGATTTATTGACAAGAATTATTGTAATTACTCATATTATGTTATCAATTGCCTCCAACACAAAGATCAGCAGGATCGCGATAGCAATATCGCCTATTGTCTTTCCCTCCAGCTTTGTCGAATACAATGCAAAGATTGTTTTGAAAAACAACTTTTTTCCGTGGTTTCCTCTTTCAGGAATAGACTCGAGTATTCTCGAGAACGCAAGAGAAATTGGATTAGAAAAATACCTCACAGATTTGGAAAACTTATGCAAATCAAGATTTCGTACCAAGGCCATTCCAAAAGCAAGAATCCGAAGATACGCTAATGAAGCATTGAAAACTTTCAAACGTGTATCAGTTATTGTTGGCTCAAAAAATCTGCATAACAT
>MNJS01000051.1 GCA_001920395.1 Thaumarchaeota archaeon 13_1_20CM_2_39_20 | reverse complement strand
ATCCAAAAAGTGCCTTGCAACCCTGTTTGTCTTCTGATATCCGAAAGAGCCAAAGATTTGTACTGCCCTATTTGAGCAGTCAAAGGCAGCGTTACTTGTGTGTAGTTTCGTAATAGCGGCAAGTGTATCCGCTCTATTTCGCAAGAGGGAATACTCTTTGTTTTCTCTATTGAGCTTTGACTGCCAATTTTCATTCTGTTCCTTTAGACTTTCTACATAATCATGAAGTTTCTGCCTTACCATCGCGGCACGATAAACTAGCCATTTGGAACTTTCTATATTTACTATCATGGAGGCAAGGTGTTCTTGAATTAGTTGTTTCTTTGCAAGCAAAGAACCATGCTGCTGTCTTTTCTGTGAATGTTTAATGGATTCATCAAGACAGTCCTTCATTACTCCCACTGCACCAGCCGCTACACTCAATCTTCCATCGATAAGTGCACTGTAGGCTATGCTAAGCCCTTTTCCTTTGGTTCCAAGAAGATTCTTTTTTGAGACAATACAGTTTTCAAAATTAATTTCCGCGTTCTTTACTGTAAGTAATCCAATCTTGTTTTTCATCTCTTCAGCACGAAATCCCTTGGAATCAGTATCAACGATAAAAGCAGATATTCTTCCATCTGGTCCTCTCGCATATGTAGTAATTACTTTGGCAATGGTGCCATTTCCTACCCAATGCTTTTTTCCTTTCAAAATGAAATTATCGCTGCTCTCTTCGAACTTTGTTGTCAAAGACGCTGGGTCACTTCCGGCTTCTGGCTCAGTTAGTGCAAACGCCATTATACTTTTTCCAGAACTAGTGCTGGACAGGTATTGCTTTTTTTGGTCTTCATCAGCCCAATTTTGAAGAATCATTTGACCGATGGAGATATGAGCTGAAAAAAATGTACGGAGCGAATTGCCCTCTCTTCCTATCCTCTCAATGGCTAGCAAATAAGTTAGAATATCATATCCTAGACCGCCATACTTTGTTGAGATTGGACAGCCAAGCATTCCGATTTTGCCAAATTCGGGAACTATCCTATCGTTTGCCTTTTCTTCCAGGTAACAATCGGATTCATAGTCCCTAATAGATTTGCAAACGGTATCGACTCGTTCCAAAAAATTGTTTTGTTCTTCTGAGACTTCAAAATTCATCTTGGATAGATTTGAGTATGACATGTAGTTACTCAATAATCTCCCGCAATAAGATTATCGCGTTATTGAACTTCTATATCCCTACCATCTCAATCTCCCTGACCTTATGCCTTGAGAGATCTTCATGTAAAACAGCGTGGTCTTCGTCAGTAAAAGTAAGATTACACCTATAGCACTTCCACGCTTTTGTGCTCACGTATCCATTACGCAATTTTAATTTATAAAGATATTGTGTTTTTGTACACCTTTTTGCATAAAATAGATCGGGGCATGAAAAGTTTGAAATTTTTCTGATTTGGAATGGTTTTTTTGAATTTTATAATCTCTGCATCTGCTCTTGTGTTTACCTATTTAATCCAATTGAACTGTAGAGAGGAATTTATAACAAAGGATTAGTTTGAAAAACCAAATTGCGATTAGTTGAACGATTAAGGAAAGAGGTCAGAAAAAGAACTGCAAAAAATGATTCCGCTCACGATTTTGGACACATAATGAGAGTGTACAGGAATGCCCAAAGTATAGCCAAGAAAGAAAAGGCAAACATGAAACTCGTTCTTACGGCAGCCCTTTTGCACGATATAGTTTCTTATCCAAAGTCAGACCATCGCTCTAAGACAGCCTCAATTATGAGTGCAGTAGAGGCATCTAGAATTCTTAAAAGGTATGGATATGCTGCTGATGAAATTAAAGTAATAACAGAAGCAATTAGAGATCACAGCTTCTCAAGAGGAGCTATTCCACAAACCCTAGAGGGGAAAATATTACAGGATGCTGACAGGTTGGATGCTACAGGTGCAATTGGCATAGCAAGAACTTTCTCGGTGGGCGGTGCTGAAAAAAGATCATTTTATAATGATGAAGATCCATTTTGCAGATTCCGTATTCCAGACGATACAAGATGGACATTGGATCATTTTTACAAAAAACTTCTACTATTGGAAAAGAAAATGAATACGAAAACAGCCAAAAATGAAGCAAGACGAAGAATTAGAATAATGAATCAGTTTCTCAGGGAATTTAGAAGAGAAATCTAGCCGTATTCTATGTATCTTTTGAATCGCTTTTCAATTTCTTGATTTTTTCCGGTAAGTATCCGCTCAATTTCTTCTTCATATCGGTTCTTTATACGAGCTATTATTTCTTTGAAATTTTCACTTTGTGAATATACGGTAACTAATGGCTCTAGTATCTTGAAATATTCTGCCACTTTTCTTCTGAACTCATCTTGGCTAGGCCTTCTTATTCTATTCAATCGAAACCAAATAGTTGCCCAACTAGCACCTACAACATGAGGTAGTAAATCATAAGCACGGTCTATTTCAAATGCGTTGTCATCTCTCATTTCTCGTTAAGGGTTTTTGCGGCACTCTTTGAGAAATATGTTACTATCATGTCTGCCCCGGCTCGCTTAATTGCAGTAAGAATTTCCAATGTTACTTCCTTCTCATCAATCCACCCTTTCATGGCAGCTGCTTTAACCAGAGCATACTCACCAGAAACACTATAGGCAGATATAGGTACGTTGAACTTCTCCCTTGTCATCGCAATTAGATCGAGGTAGGGTAAAGCTGGCTTTATCATGACAATATCAACGCCCTCGGCAATATCTGTCTCAACTTCGCGCATGGCTTCTTTTGGATTAGTATATGGTAATTGGTAGGTTTTCCTGTCTCCAAATTTTGGAGCAGAATGTGCCATGTCTTTGAATGGAGAGTATAATGATGAACGATGTTTTGCAGAGTGAGACATTATGACTACATCAGAAAAACCAGCATCATCTAGTCTTTGCCTTATTGCCTTTACTTGACCGTCCATCATTGCAGATGGTGATACTACATCTGCTCCAGATTGAGCCTGACTAACTGCAACTTTTGTCAAGGTTTCAAGGCTGGAATCATTATCTATCTTATCACCTTTCACAAGACCGCAATGGCCGGCGGTTGTATATTGACAAAGACAAACATCTGTGATAACTGCAATTTCATTACCAAGATTCTTCCTTATTTCTGAAATTGCTCGTTGAACAATTCCGTCTTGAGCAAATGCAGATGTGCCTTTATCATCTTTGCGCGATGGCATCCCAAAAACCATTATTGCTGGAATCTTTAATTCTGCAATAGAATTTACTTCATCTACTACGTCTCTCAGTGGGAGCCTATCCATACCAGGCATTGATTCACCCTGAACTCTTGAATTCAAATTTTCCTGAACAAAGATTGGACATATAAGGTCCTTTGGAGAAAGCCTTACCTCTTCTAGGAGCTCACGAATCTTGCCAGTTTTTCGCAAGCGACGAAGTCTTAGATTAGGAAAAGACATTATAGAAAATACTATTTACTAGCAATATAATTTGTTACTCTCTTGTTTTATAATTGAAGAGTTTGATAACAGTTCTTAATATTTCAGAATCACCTTGTTCTGAAGCCTTTCTTAGGTTATTCATTGGAGTTGACATAATGTCTTCGACTATTGCCTGCGTGAGTTGATCAATAATTCTTATTTTCTGTTCGTCAGTTTCTTCTAGCATCTGAAGAGCCTTTTTGAGTTCCTTAAGTCGGGCCTGGTCAATTTCTTTGAAAACGCTATTTACTATGGGTTCTACTTCAACTCTCTTCATTACTGCTTCTACCACCGGCAGTTCCTCATTAATTATTTTCTCTGCAGAAGATACCACGCCTATTCTGGTTCTCATGTTCTTGTCAACCATCTCTGCAATCTGGTCCAAGTTCATCATCTTTATCTTCTTTATAGTTGCTACTCTTTCATCAACTGTTCTTGGGTTAGAGAGATCCATTATAAGAATACCATTTTTACTAGATTCCATTGCATTCTTTACTCTTTCGTATGTAACTAGAAAGTACGGGGCAATAGTAGCAACAAAGAGTACGTCTACCGATTTGAAATTGACCATTGCTTCCTCAAATTTAATTGGTTTGCCAGCCACAGTTTCGGCAAACGCCTGAGAGCGCTCAAAAGTTCTGCTTGTCACGAAGAAATCAACTCCTCTTTTCTTAAGAGATTTTGCCACTAAACTTGCTGCTTCTCCTGTTCCTATCAGCATGACATGCTTTGATTTTAGGTCGTCAATGTTTTCCTCTGCTAACTTTACTGCCATAGAGCCTATGGACACGCTTCCTCTGCTTATCCCAGTTGAACGTCTTACTCGTGTTCCTACACGAATTGCCTTTTCAAACAATGTATTGAGATTGTTTCCAGAAACTCTCAATTCTCGCGCAGAATTCATGGATTCTTTAACTTGTCCTAGAATCTGTTCTTCGCCAACAACAAGAGAATCTAGCCCCGAGGTAAGATTCAGGAGATGCAAGTATGCTTCTGTTCCTTGACTTATCTCAAGGTTTTCCTTGAAGGCACTCTCTTCAAGGCCTGCTACCGAAGCCCATGTTTTCTTGATTTTTTCTATATCAGCGTTGTCTCCAAATCCGAATAATTCTACTCTATTACAAGTTTGTAATATGACACATTCTTGCAATCCAGAGTGTGTCATGAATGATTGATAAGCAGAATCTAGGTCACGAAATGTAAACCTTTCAAGCGCATGAATAGGAGATTTTCTAAAAGTAACCCTAGCATTGATTATTTCATTGGTCAGTTCAGATCACCCAGCATTTCAATCACTCTTTTCTGTGCTTTTTTTAAATTTCCGGCTTTTATTAATTGTTTAATATGATTGTCATTCATAACACTGTACAGAAACTTCCTGCGTTCCGGAAAGGTAGCAATTTTAGCCTTGGCCGCTCTGCGGGCAAAATCCTGAAGCTTTATTTGGTAAATATCCTCCTTTTTGATTAGCCTCTTGAAGACTTTTTCTGCCTGCATTCTTAACTTGCGTGCCATTGCAGGACTTCTTCCACCAGTGGATACTGCTATCTGAACAGTATCTTCTATATTTATGACTGAACCAAATGCAAAGTCGCTAACCTCTGGATCATCAGCGGCATAGGCATAACATCTCATCTTTTTTGCCTGTTCAACTATCCGCCTATTCAATTCCCTATTGTCAGTTGTGGCAAGCACCATGAATGGTTTGTATTTTTTTAAAAAATCAGCATTTGTTAGTTTCGTTTCTTTGAAAGCGATCTTTCCCCCTTTGATGTAATCTTCTATCTGCTTATTTGTTGAATCGCTAACTAGTAGAATCTTACAATCTTGGGTCAGCAATGCATTGACTTTCTTTAGTCCCTCGTTTCCTCCCCCTACTACAATGACCAAATTTCCTTTAAGATTCAGATCGACTATCAACAATTTTCGCTGCCTTTCCTTAATATTTATAGATTCCATGAAAATTTAGGTAACATTTTTAATTGAAAGGTGGATTCGTTTTTTGTATATATGGACAAGCTTGACAAGGAGATTCTAAACGAGATCCAATGGACGTTTCCTCTTGTTCCTAGGCCATATTCCCAAATTGCAAAAAAATTCCACGTCACAGACGAAGAAATCATGCAAAGACTTCGCACTCTAAAGGAAACCGGAATATTAAGACAGCTAAGCGCTATTTTTGATACTAGGAGACTTGGATACAAGAGCGCACTGGTTGCAATGGCCATTGAGCCCGAGAAGCTGGAGCGTGTTGCTAGTCAGATAAACAGACACCATGGTGTGAGTCACAATTATGAAAGAAATCATGAGTACAATCTCTGGTTTACTCTTGCTGTTCCTCCTGGCTCTGATCTGAAATCAGAAATAGACAAGTTCTCAAAGTTATCTGGAATTAAAAAAGTAAGATTACTCCCAACCATTAAGTTATTCAAGATTGGGGTAAAGCTTGAGATGGTTGAAGAAAAGAAAGCTGACGTCAAACCTACCGAAGAAAAGAAAAAGATTCAGGAAGTGAAATTTGTTGTAACAGAAGAGGACAAAGACTGTATTCGCGAATTGCAAAGGGATTTGGAAATTATTGAGAGGCCATTCCTGAAATCTGCTCAGAAGATTGGAGTAACAGAAGAGCAGCTTCTTGAGAAGGCAAAATACTATGAAGACATTGGAGTTATGCGAAGATTCGCTGCCATTTTAAGACACAGAGAAGTTGGATTTGTTGCAAATGGTATGATAGTATGGAAAGTGCCAACAGAGAGAATCGAAGAGGTTGGTACAAAGCTTGGTTCATTTCCTCAGGTTAGCCACTGTTATCAAAGGCCAGTTTATCCAGACTGGCCATACAGTGTCTTTTCTATGGTGCACTGCAAGACTAGTGAAGAAGCACAAGACATGGCAAATCAGATTCAAAAGCTAATAGACGTAGACGAGTACAAGATTCTTTTTAGCTCACGCGAATTCAAGAAGACAAGAGTTGAGTATTTCGTAGAGCATGAATTTGAGATAGAAGAACCCATGACAGTCTAACCCGACAGGCTTCTAAGCTACCTGAACGGATGCTTTCAATTCATACGGCGGCCATTGATTAAATAGACTAATGACTTCGTTCTTGTCCGTATCGTTCAGGTATTTACCATCTGACATCTGACAGAACATGGCAATCTCCTCTTCACTTACAACCGTTGGCAACACTGATGATACTGACCTGTGCGACAAGATGAATTTGATAGCAAGTTCAGTTATACCAAGGCCATTGCGTTTAGCAATCGGTATTAATTGATCTACTTTCTGAAGTGATTGCTTCACCCAGTTTCCTGTTCTAACAGAACGATGATCCTTTTCATTTATCTTTGTGTCTGCCGTTACCTTGCCGGTTAATATTCCTGAGGCATCTGGAACTCGCACCAATATTCCAACATTGTGTTTTTGAGCGGCCTCTATCAGTATGTTACCAGGATTTTGCTCTAGGATGTTGTATACGGTCTGCACTGCTGTAGCACTTGTCCTTTCCATGGACTCTAGTCCTTCTTCAATCCATCCAATGGCAGGTCCCAATGCAATCTGATAGCTCTTGATTATTCCTTCTTTGATTTTCTTGTCAAGAGTTTCAAAGACTTTCTCGTTTCTAATTGTGTGTATTTTTGGATTGTGTAACCCATAGACATCAAGATAGTCAGTTTGTAACCTTTCCAGGCTCTTTTGTAGAGCAAATTCTGTAAATTCTGGTGTAAACTTTTGTGGAAGCTCCTTGTGTCCAATCTGTTCGTTCCCATAGATATCATAGCCATATTTGGTGGAGATAACTACCTCCTTTCTCATGCCAGAGAACACCTCGCCTATCAGCTTCTCGCTTTTTCCCCTACCGTAAATGTCACCCGTTTCGAAATAATTAATTCCTAAATCATATGCTCGTTTCAACATCCTTTTTGCTTCATCATCATCAATTTTTTTGCCCCACCAGTCAAGTCCCAGAGTCCATGCTCCAAAGCCTATTTCTGATACCTTTATCCCGCTTTTACCTAGTTCTCTATACTTCAATTTACTATTCTCCTAAATTCCGATAGTTTTTGTTGAAGCTCTGCCTCACTCAAAACCGCTTTTCTAGATTCTGCATTTACATTTAATTCTATCCAAGATTTGCAACCATGATATTCAGGTAGCACTACGAGCTCAGTAGCTGGGATCTTGTGTACTTTGAGAAATATTGCCTTCATTGGTTTTTCCGGCAGCCAGTTCATCCTTTCCACTATGTACGAATCACTCCAAATATGGAATGATGATAGTTTCTCGATCTTCTCCATAGATACAACATCACACTCCTCCAAGACTTCGGCTATCGAGGCTATCCTGTTTACGCCATCTTTGGGCTTGTCTTCCCTTGCTTCGGCTAGATATTGGTAGTATTGAGATTTGAGTGAGGTATTGTCTTGGTGTTCGTATGTAGGAAATAATGCAAATCTTATCGATTCTACTTTAAAGCCAGAATCTGTTTCTAAAATCCCTCCCTTTCTCAGCAGGACAGTCTGATTTCCGTTTTCAAGTGCTTTTACAACAGTAGCCCATTCCTTTAATGCTTTCATCAGCCGAGACTCCTTATCAGAGGGACAAGGTCTTTTTTGACGCAGACAATCATCGGGGTGTCAACTTTTACATATCCACTGACGCGGGTTTCTCTCAAATCCATTATCAAATCTTGGAACTTGTGCAGGTCGTCCGTTTCAAAGGCAAGCATAAAGTCTTCATCATGAATTCCAAATGAGTAGGTAGTGTTTAGCGTAACCTCAGGATATTTTTTTCCAACTTCAATGTGTTCTGCCATCAGCTCCTTTCTTTTTTCAAGCGGCAAAAGATACCATTCTCGTGTTTTAACGAATGGATACACTATTACGTACTTTTTTTGTTCTTCCCCACCTAGCCAACCATACCCTGCTGGATTCTTGGCATATATGGATGGCCTAGTACTTGATACATACACATGTGTTGGGTTGATGTATTTTCCAAAAACTGTAAGATATAACTTCGAGGCCACATCTTGAATCTTTTCGACTGATTCTGAAACGAACCATAAGAGAAATTCTGCATCATCTCTAAGGCCAAGGGTTGAATATACTCTGTACATTATCTGCGAATTCCTAAGGATGTTTTCCACCTCCTTTGCAGATTCCTCTTTTGCCAAATCAGCCATCCATCTCCATTTGGGGTCCACCTTGAAGAAGGAGAAATTGAAAAAATATCTTGTTTCTTGGCTCATGCCGTCTTATCTGATAAGACCTTATTTAAAATCTAATCACGTTATTTGCGATTGATAAATTGATTGAAATGACTTCCGTTGACTTTAGAATCAGTGATATGTTAATTAGACTAGGATTTACCGTCAAAAACATGAAAAGGAAGAATCTGCTCATAATCGCAATGGGCTCCATTTTTGGCGCCTTCACAATTGTAATGATTCTTCTAGTTCTAGGCGCCTTTTCATCATAGCGCGGAATCTACCCAGAAGACGATAGATGTTTTTAGGATTCATTACAATTTCGTCAGAACTCATGGTTCAATAAATCAGACGCCAGCAGAGAAAGCGAGAATAAAGTTAGATTTAGGTCAGAATAAGATGGAGAATCTAATAAAATTGGCATCTAAAACTCCTAGTTAGTGAAATTAATAGGAGATTGTTTAGGGAAAATATTCTATTCGGCGTAAATATTATAATGTTTTATAAGAAGTCTGTGAGGGTTAAGAAAGATACTTTACGTGCATGTGGTTATTGTGGATGTGTTTATTCTATACATGCAACAAAATACGAGAGCAAATGTCCGATTTGTAGTAGTAAAGTTCAAAATATAATTGAAGATCTTTAGTGCATTTGCCCGATGAGTTTTTACATTAAGAAAATCCGACGTAGACTTGACAGAACCCTAATAGGAATAGACTTTCTCATATCAAACCCCATTAGTTACACAGAAGTTGCATCAAAACACTTATTATTTGAACCTGAAAAATTTTGTTGTGCCAACCATAGATCAACTCAACAAACCACAGAATAGACTTGAACCTATCGAAGGAGTCATAGATAATATTGGTGAACCGCGAACTGTAAACCTTAGAACTGGTGGGCAGGCGCAAGTTGCGGATGCAGTACTTAAGGATGACACTGGTCAGATAAAGCTTACCTTATGGGACGCTCAAATTAAAATGGTAAAACCAGGTTCAAGGGTCAAGATAGAAAACGGGTACATTTCTTCATTTAGGGGAGAGAACTCGCTTAACGTAGGCAAGTACGGCAAGCTAAGCGTGATAGAGTTCTAAATATACCTAGATTGATTCTTACCTTTTCTCCAGTCAACTACGGCAAGTATTATTCCAGAGATTATCGCTACCACACCTATAATCAAGAGAAAGCCAGCCATTGCTAGCGGTAAAATGTTTTTGACGAAGGGCGAGTTTGGATCTGTCAACGCTTTTGACTTTTCAGGATTTTCGGAAAACATCATTACAACTGTCACTGATTCTTTTCCTTTGTTCTCAACATAGAAATTGTACGTGTCAACTTTAGGCACTACAAAGGATTTGATAAATATCGGGTCTACTTCGTTAAATGATCCAAATTTATCGCCAAATGTGTTAGATATCGAGACGGAAATGTTATCATCAGGCTTGTAGTCTGTTATGTGGATCCCCCACATCATAGGTACCTGCGAAGTGCTAGTAGTGTGGGAAAAGGTGTAAGCAGTACCGGGATCGATTCTAATCTTGTCAGAGACAGAATCAAACATGCTTTCAGGGGAGGGAAAGAAATCATTTCCGCTTATGCTTGAACCTGCGCTTGGTATGACAGAATAAGCAGTAACTATGGCTGATGCTATTAGCACGGCGCCAATTACCGCTACAATTTGACCCCGTTTTTTCATTAGCTAATATATCCTAACTTCTTATCTTGGTGCCCCATCGGTAGTGATTCTGCACCTGCTCTTTGGCCCATCTGTTCCTCAATTGTTCTTACAAGCTGCTCCGTATCTTGTGCCTTCTTTGAAATTCCTGAAAGATCTAGTTTGAGATCTAGCATTTTGGCTAAAGCTTCAAGAACTGTTTTTGATGCTTTTGCATCAACAACGTAACCTGAGGTCTCGCCCAACAAACAAACTCCTGTTATTCCCTTTCTTTTACCAACACCAATAATTAGACCATTCATACCAGTAATACTACCGTTACTCATTGCGTAAATCCCATATTTTGGAAATTCTTTTACAATTTGTGTTGACGTGCTTGTTCCGTAAATCTTCTGAGTTTTTGAGAATGTTCCGGTGATATATGCTGCAAGCGTATAGATTGTTTTTACACCAAGTTTTTCACAAATTTTTGTAATCTCATCTGCCATCTCATATTCACTTTCTGGGGTAACCGGCTGTGCATCACCACTAAGCAGAATCAAGTCACGCGATTTACCTTTGCAGTAATATAGTACATTTTTCATGAGATCAGCTGTTCCATCAGATTGGATCAAGACCTGCGGTGGAAATGATGACGAAAATATGCTTGCAAACGGAATTCCCTTCAATTCCTCAATGAGGTGATCGACGGCAAGTTTACCAACGTATCCACTTCCAGGCAATCCACAAATTAATGATGGATCTTTAAGCTTTGGCGTTGCAAGGATCTCAACTATTATCCTGTGAGGTATCGACATAGTCTACCAAAAAAAGTTATTCAATATTAATGAAGCGTATAACTACTTTCTTTGTCTAGATTTTAATTTTTTTCGTTTTGTCTTTCGCTTTGTCACTCTTCT
>MNJS01000034.1 GCA_001920395.1 Thaumarchaeota archaeon 13_1_20CM_2_39_20 | reverse complement strand
CAGCCGTATTCTTGCCATCAAACCCCAATTTTTTAGCAAAGCATAACACTGCGGCCATTTGAGTACCTCCGGCCAATATCACCTTTGAGACCTCTGATGCCGTGCTAAGAATTCCAGCTATTGTTGGGATCATTGGATCTCCTAGTTGTGCCACTACATCGAAAGGATCTTTTGAATCAAGTCGTTTCAAGCCTTCTTTTACGATACGAGCTTTCAGATCTATGGGATTTCTAGGCATACTGCTGCTAACTAGCGCGTTAACACTAAATCCAACCAGTACTCCCAGAGCAGTCGTGGTACCTCCAGGTACACTTTCCCCTACTACAAGACAGTCAGTTGAAGCTCCTAGAAATCTTCCAATTATTCTTCCGTATTCTACAGCTTTTCTAACCTCTTCTTGACTTAGCGCAGGTTCTTTAGCGATGTTCTTACCGTATTCTAATCCCATATCTATGAATGGGAGCTTAGGCAGTATGTTACTACCAGCATTTATTACAACACTTGGTATGCTTGCTGCCTCTAAGGCTGTCTTGGTCAATAATGCCGGAGTTGGTTTACCATCCGGCGTCATTGGGATAACTGATATGCTCTTGCAGTGTCCATAGTGAATGAACTCTGCGTCAGCTGGTCCTGTATATTTTATTAGATCAGGATGCTCACCGGCCATAGTAATTCCCGGTATTTCTGATGTGGCCGTGTACGAGATGACCAGAGAAAAAGCGAATTTTCTTTGCTCTGTCTGTCTGATAAATTCTAATCCCTTTTGCTTGTTTCCAAACACTTCTATGTCTTGCAATGATCAATCACTACTCATGAATTCCAAAAATTCATTTTCTGTTCTTGGCTGTAGCACAAAGTTAGTTTTTTTTTCCATCCCAATTGTTGATTTTGGAGAATTTCCGTAGTTGTGACCCGGATAAAGCACAAGATTTTCATCCATCTTGCTGATAAGATCAAATAGACTGTGATATAGCTCTCGTGCACTTCCTCCTGGTAGATCGACTCTGCCACAGTTACCGACGAAAAGAGTATCACCCGAAAAAATTTTACCGTCACCAACAAGACATATGCTATCTTTAGAATGTCCAGGCGTGTGAATAACACCGAGCTCCGAATTTCCAAATATTATCTTGTCACCATCTGAGACAGTAATATCGTTTTTTAGAGCAGAAGCACTATGCTGAATGATCTTTGAACCCGTATGCTTTGTCACGACATCATTCCCTATAGTGTGATCAAAATGATGGTGAGTGTTTATTGTATATTTTACTTTCAAATTATTCTTGTGTATAATTTCCATGATCAGATCTAGATCCCAAGAGGGGTCGATGATAACAGCTTCGTTTGTTTCTTCGTCTTCTACTACATAGGTGAAATTTTGCATATTTCCGACCTCAAGTTGATAAACTTTCATAATACACCAATCTCTGCTTCTGGTGGGATTCCTATTTTTTCGACTATTATTTTTCCGCACGTGTAAGTTCTTTTTAACATTCCAATCTTCATTTTGTGAAATGTGATAGTGACATCTGCTTTAACGCATTTATCATCCACGTTTCCTGTGTCTGGATCCATACCGGACGGTATGTCTATTGCTAATTTGAAAGCGTGTGATTTGTTTATCAGATCTATGGCAGATGCATATGGTTCTCTTATTTTTCCAGAAATGCCAGTTCCTAAAATACCATCCACGACAATGTCTGCATCGAGGTCCATCTCAACAGGATCAGATGTAATTATCAAATTTACCGAATTCATTTTTTCCAGTAATTTCCAGTTAGATCTTGCCTCTTCGGTCTTTATCTTATCTGGATTTCCTAGTAGTACGACTACTGGTTCACAGCAGAATCCTGCCAAATGCCTTGCAACAACAAATGCGTCTCCGCCATTATTTCCAACGCCAGCATAAACTGCCACCTTCTTTTCGGACAAAGAAGGAAACTTTTCTACAATATGCCTTGCTGCCGATGCTCCAGCATTTTCCATCATAAGTTTCCTAAAAAAGCCCATTTGATGACCGTTCTCTTCAATTTGCATCATCTGTTTTACGGTAATTTCCATACAAATTCAGAATTTTATGCTAAATAAGGGCTTTACCAAAGAACCTATTTCCATGAAGCCAAATCGTTAGTATTAGTTTGAATCATAAATTGAAAATAATTCGTCGAATTTAGTTAGATAGCAAAGTGTAGTTATTCTGCGTATTTTTTGGCTATTGAGTCATATTGCTACTGTAAGTCTATCGCCTAGTAAGTACGGCTAAGAATAGTCTGCAATCTTAGTTATTTTTTATGACGGTCACCATTGCAGATATGACTATTACGATGGAGCTAATTTCATCAGGATCTCCTTTGCCATTCTTCCATGAAGAATTGATATCTGTTGTTTTTATCAATCAAGTCAATTTTCTATTGTTTCAACATTGTCAAATGCGGGAGAAGGGATTTGAACCCTCGAAATCCTAAGATACTAGCCCCTCAAGCTAGCGCCTTTGACCAGGCTGGGCGACTCCCGCAGTTGCAATACCCATGTATGGTTTTTATAAGCCTTGATTACTTTCTGAGAATGTGCTGATTCCTGTCAGATGTTTTACTTGCGGAAATCTAATTGCTGACAAATTTAAGGAGTATCAAAATCGTGTAAAAAGCGGAGAAGATCCTGGCAAGGTACTTGATTCCTTTGGTTTAAAGCGATATTGCTGTAGAACTATGTTGTTAACATCAGTAGAAACAATCCATCAAGTTATTCCATTTTATGAAGCTATAAGGAGAAGGGAGCAAGAAGTTCGATCCGAGCTAGAATAGGATGGCACGGATTACATCAATTAGGGGACGGCTTCTCTACAACAGTAGAGGAAATAAAACAATAGAGATTGATGTTATTTCTGATAACACGCATTTAGGTAGAATCTGCGCTCCATCCGGAGCAAGCGTTGGTAAGCATGAAGCAATCAGTTTTCCAGAGAATAAACCAGAAAAGAGTCTTGAGATTCTTAGGGAAAATGAAAAAAAATTTGTGGGCCTAGATCCTTCCAACTTAAAATTGATTCACGAGACCTTAAGAACAATTGATTCAACTGGAAATTATTCAAAGATCGGGGGATCAATTGCATTTGCCATAACCATTGCCTCAATTGATTCCGCGGCAAAATCTGTAGGAGTCCCCCTTTTCAGATTGTTAAGTAATGATTCTGACCTTAGGTTCCCCTTTCCTCTCGGTAACATCTTAGGGGGTGGAGCGCATGCAGGCCCAGGAACACCAGATATTCAGGAGATTTTGGTCTGTGCCAATGGTTCAAAGACTATTAGAGAAGCAATAGAAGTCAACTTCGCTGTACACAAGGAACTTGGAAAAATTTTGGCGAAGAGAGAACCAAGCTTTACCAATGGAAGGGGAGATGAAGGTGGGTGGGCACCCAGGTTGAAAAATGATGAAGCTTTAGAGATGTGCGCTTCGGCATGCGAACAGCTCGGTTTCACTTTAGGAAAAGAAGTTTCGTTAGGTGTGGATTTTGCTTCCTCTACACAATGGAATGAGAAGAAAAAGAAATATGTCTACGAGAGGGCAGGTTTTGAGAACACCCCGGAAGAGCAGATCGAATTTGCAGCCAATATAATTAAGAAATATAAACTTGCGTATGCCGAGGATGCGGTTCACGAAGAAGCTTTTGACGAGATGGCTATTTTGGCCGAAAAATTTCCAAATGTTTTGATAACAGGCGATGATCTCTTGGTAACAAATACTGAAATCCTGAAGCGAGCGGCAAGAGTAAAGGCATGTAATGCTGCAATTTTGAAGGTAAACCAAGCCGGTAGTCTTTATGACGCACTTGAATTTGCCAAAGAGGCTACCAAAAATAATATTAAGATAATTACTTCTCATCGGTCTGGAGAGTCCGTTGATTCACACATATCTCATATTGGAATTGCTACGAAATCAAAGATGTTAAAAATAGGAGTAGTTGGGGGGGAGAGGATAGCAAAACTGAATGAGCTACTGCGTATTGCAGAGCATGGTTTAATACGTGGAATGGCTGAGATTTAAAAACACAGTATGAGCAAACAAGAAGAGTCAGAACACATGGAAAAGTACGTTCTTTCCACTGGCATACGCGTAGGAACTCAAGTGAAGACAAAATTCATGATTCCTTTTATTACAAAGGCGACAAATGAGGGACTTTATATTATTGATAGTAAGAAGACATTATCCCGAATTCAAACTGCCGCCAAATTTATCAACCGGATTCCTATTTCAAAGGTCATTATATGTTCAGGAAGAGAGTATGCTAGTACTCCAATAGAAAAGTTTTGTGAGCTCACGGGTGCAACATCCATGCTTGGGAGGTTCATGCCCGGGACACTCACTAATCCGCTTTTACCGTATTACATAGAACCTGAGTTAGTTATGGTTTCCGACCCTCAGGTTGACGAGCAGGCAGTTCTTGAAGCCACGAATGCTGGCATTCCAGTAATAGCTATATCAAATACTGACAATATTACGTCAAAGGTAGACTTGGTCATACCAGCAAACAACAGAGGGAGAAAATCGTTGGCTGCTATCTATTGGTTGTTAGCTAGAGAGATTCTGTTACAGAAGGGCGAGTTGAAGGGCGACGAATCAATGAAATATGAAATAGATGACTTTGAGACCAAGATAACTGAAGAAGAATTAGAAGAAGAAACGCAAAGAATTCTGCCCATAAGAACAAGAATGCAGAGGCAATAACACAATGCAGGTAAGAACACCAGCTGTTGCTGGCATGTTCTATCCAAAAACACAGAAGGAATTAAAATCAACTATAAGAGATTGTTTTCTTCACAGCTACGGTCCAGGGAAATTGCCACCCTCATCGCATAATGAAAAAATTATTGGCATAATATGTCCCCATGCTGGTTATATGTATTCTGGTCCGATTGCAGCTAATTCATATTATGCTATTTCTTCGCAACAACCAGACCTTGTAGTAATCATTGGACCTAATCATTGGGGCGTAGGATGCAATATTGCGACGATGAAAGAAGCCGTGTGGAAAACTCCTCTCGGAGACATTGAGGTAGATTCCCAGGCCGCTGTGGAAATTAATAAGGCTTCAAAGATTATTGAACTTGATTTGTTTTCGCATACTAGAGACCACAGCCTGGAAGTTCAACTACCAATGTTACAGGAAGTATATTCTCACAAGTTCAAGATTCTTCCAATAATTATGATCGATCAGAATTACAATTCAGCAAAAGAGGTAGGCCAGGCAATAGCAAAGATAGCCAATAATAAGAAAATTGTGATAATAGGATCTTCAGACTTTACGCATTATGAAGAGAATAGCTTTGCACATAAACAAGACATGGCGTTAATTGAACCAATATTGACCATGGATGTTGATAGGTTCTATAGGATTTTGCAAGAAAATCAAGTCAGTGCGTGTGGATATGGAGCGATCGCATCTACCATCATAGCTTGCAAAGAACTTGGAGCAAGCAAAGGTACCTTGGAAAGATATGCCACAAGTGGTGACATAACAGGCGAAAAGAACTCAGTGGTAGGATATGCGTCGATAATTTTCTCATGAGGTCAAGAGCGTCTGCTCCTGGAAAGGTCATCCTTTTTGGGGAACATTTCGTTGTGTACGGGGTAAAAGCAATTCTTTGTTCTATAAACAAAAGAATTTCTGCCACATCACAATTTTTGGACGAACGAAAAGTGAAGATAAGATCAGTCCTAGGAGAGGCTGAACTTAGCATTGATTCTCTACATAATTCAAATTTGAGTGCTACCAGATTCATGAAGCCATTCTTTTACATAGTAAAAAAAGCATTAGAGGAACACAGAAAAAACAAAGGAATAGAGATAGTGATAGAATCACAGATACCTGCTGGCATAGGTCTTGGTTCATCATCAGCTGCATGCGTTGCGGTCACTGCTTCAGTCAATGGATTATTTGAGAGACTGTCTAAGCCAGAACTGGTAAAGAGAGCAATAGAAGCGGAGCGCATCATATTCAGGAAGATGTCGGGAGCCGATACATCAGTCTCCGCATTTGGCGGCCTAATGCTTTACGACCCTAATAGTGGTTTTCAAAAGATAAGTTCAAAGAATGATCTAGATTTAGTGATAGCAAACTCTTCTCAAGTCCATAATACACAAGAAATTGTAACCCGGGTAAGAGCGTTTAAAGAAAAAAACCATGACTTTTTCAATCAGATGTGCAAGAAAGAAGATGAAATAGTTAAAGAGGCTTTGCTTGCCATAAGGAAAAACGATCTTAACATGTTTGGATTACTAATGTCAAAGAATCAAGACCTCCTTCAAAAAATTAAGGTGTCAACAGAGAAGATCGACCTCCTAGTCAGGGAGGCTAAGAAGACATCCTACGGAGCCAAGATAACAGGGGCAGGCGGAGGAGGTTGCATAGTATCGCTTGTTGACAAGTCTAATTCCGCGGCGACTATTAATAATCTGAAAAAGATTACTGATTGTTTTCCGGTGAAAGTAGATTATCAGGGTGTTCGGTATATTTAATCCATGGGCCAAAAATTCGGTTGCTAATGATTGCGATGGTTGTATCGTGATGATTTAATCCAGTCAACAACGCAATAGGAATACAAATTGTAAGGGAGATACTTTTTAAAACCGACGATATCACTGTAAAAAATCATGATTTTAATCAAACTCGGAGGATCCATAATTACCAATAAAGAAAAACCATTAACAGCAAATAGGCTTGCAATCAGAAGAATTACCTCTAGTTTGAGAAAAATAAAGGAGCCGCTAATAGTTGTACATGGTGGAGGTTCCTACGGACATTATTGGTCAGTCAAATACGATATGCACACAAAACCTTCCAAATATAGCATAAAGGGTGTTTCAGTAGTAAAGAATTCCATGGTTGAATTGAATCGAATTATACTGCAATCATTTCTTGAATCTAACCTTACGCCGTATTGTTTACCCCCTAGTGATTTCATGTTTGCTGATAAACCTATAATGAAAAAAGTAAAAGAGATCTCGAAAATTGCAAACATTGGTTTGATTCCCGTTTCTTACGGCGACGTCATGTGGTTCAGAAGAAACAAGTTCTACATTTTGTCTGGTGACAAAATCATGGAAATTCTTTCCAAGATATTGAAGCCACGGTTAGCAATCTTTGTAACAAATGTGGATGGTGTCTATTCAGACATGAAAGCAAAAAGACTGATTGGCAACATAACAGTAGAAAAACCAACCATGACGGAAGTTGCGATGGACGTAACGGGAGGAATGAGTCGTAAGATAAAGGAGGCAGTTAACATATCTCGAAACGGCACAAAAGTTTTCTTTGTTAATGGAAATGTCCCTAAGAGAATAGTAAATGCAATTAGCGGAAAGGGTTTTGAGGGAACAATATTCAAGGGATGAGATAGCGAGATGGAATATCTAATTGTTGTTGACAATAATGATAATCAGATAGGAACAGAAGAAAAAGTAAAATGCCATTTGTCCAATGGAAAGCTCCACAGAGCCTTTACGATACTACTGTTCGGTAAAGATGGCAAGCTACTATTAACACAACGCAGTATGAATAAGATGCTTTGGCCTGGAGATTGGGATGGAACGGTAGCGAGTCACCCAAGACAATCTGAGACATATGTCTCTTCAGCAGAGAGAAGATTACCACAAGAGATTGGAATAACATGCAAATTAGATTACTTGTTCAAGTTTGAATACCACGTTCCATACAAAAACGTAGGCTCAGAGAATGAGATATGTGGAACGTTGATTGGGATAATAGAGGATCCAAGAAAAATAAAGCTGATAAAGAACGAAATCTCGGCAACCAAATGGGTTAATTTCCATGAACTTCTGGTAGAGATAAAGAAATCACCTGGGATTTTCTGTCCGTGGATGTTGGTTGCATTGTATTTTTTACCCGAATCAAATAAAAACATAAATGAGAAACACAAAGATATTCTTGAAATTTGGAGCAGAACTGGTTCTAAAGATGATTTAGAAGAGCCTCTAAAATTTCATTTTCCAGATCACAGGTGGGAGTTGAAGAGAGAATGAAATTGAATAAACTTGCGAGAAATGCAAAGAAAATCGACTCATTTCTCTTATCTCGATTAGAGGGTGAACCTCACGGCCTTTACCGAGCCGCCCGATATATGATCGAATATGGTGGTAAACGATTAAGACCTTACATGGTGGTGAAGAGTTGTGAGTTGTTAGGGGGAAATGCAAAACAGGCTATGCCTTCAGCTGCCGCAATTGAAATGATACATAATTTCACCTTAGTACATGACGACATCATGGATAATGATGAAGTCAGACACGGTGTTCCTACTGTTCACGTCAAATTTGGAATTCCCATTGGAATTCTTGCTGGAGATTTGTTGTTTTCAAAAGCGTTTGAAACTATTTCCTCAGCATATAATAGGATGCCTAATAATGTAGGTTTGGCTCTTGTATCTAACTTGGCTAGAGCATGCCGCGACGTTTGCGAAGGTCAAGTATTGGATATCACTATGGCTCAATCGAAAAGGATGCCCAGTGAGAGTCAATATATTAAAATGATAGAAAAAAAGACATCGTCGCTCTTTATTGCATCTTGTGCCATGGGCGCCATCTCTGCCAAGAGAGCGGATAGCGACGTAAGAAGACTTTCAACCTTTGGAAGAAATATAGGAATAGCCTTTCAAATAATTGATGATCTTATAGGAATAATAGGGGATCCGAAATTAACAAAGAAACCCGTTGGAAACGATATAAGAGAAGGGAAAAAGTCACTACCTATTCTCATGGCCATTAGGAGAGCGACTGGACATGAAAGGAAGACCATCCTAGGCGCTTTTGGAAATTCTTCAGTGTCAAAAAATGAATTAGAAAAAGCTGTTGGCGTGATATCATCTCTTGGAATAGAGAAAACCATAAGAAAAAAAGCGATTTGCCATTCTAGCACAGCAAAAAAATCAATATCAATCTACGATGACGGCCCTGCAAAAAATGAACTACTTTCCTTACTTGATTTTGTGGTGGAACGGAGTCTATAATTGGACGACGAGCTAAAAAAAGTAATACGCGGAATTGCTCTTCTAAATGCCTCTGAACATGATGGTATGACTAGGATTGATGCTGTAATATCGAAAGTAATTGGTACGAGGCCTGAATTGCGTGAGAGAATAAAAGAAGTTATTCCATTGATTTCTGATGTGGTTAAGGAGGTAAACAAGTTGTCTATGCCAGTTCAGAAAGCGGAGCTTGAGAAGGAATTTCCAGAATTACTCGTAGTAAAGCCAAAACAAGAAAGATCAGGCCTCCCTCCACTTGAAGGGGCAGAACATGACAAAGTAGTTACTAGATTTCCTCCAGAGCCAAATGGTTATCCTCATATTGGTCACGCCAAGGCTTCGATAATTGACGAAGAGTATGCTAGAATGTATGGCGGCAAATTAGTCCTAAGATTTGATGATACGAATCCAGAAAATGAGCGACTGGAATATTACGCAGCAATCAAGGTAGGACTCGACTGGCTTGGGATAAAATTTGATCTGATAAAGAATACTTCTGATGACATGGAATTAATTTACAAAAAAGCGGAAGAATTACTTCAATCTGGTAACGCCTATATCTGTACATGCGACAAGGAGATAATCAGTAAGAACAGGCGCGAAATGTTATCTTGCAAATGTCGTTCCATAGATATTGATCAGAATATAAAGCGATGGAATAACATGTTTGAAAAATACAAGCCCGGAGAAGCCATCGTCAGGTTCCGGGGCAGTATGCAATCAGAAAACACAGTGATGCGGGATCCCACATTATTGAGAATAATAGATGGACCTCATCCCATACATAGAGACAAATACAGAGTGTGGCCAAACTACGACTTTGCAGTAGCAATCGAAGACAGTATAGATGGAGTGACTCACGCTTTTAGAACAAAGGAGTACGAACTTAGAAATGAACTCTATTACGTCATTCTGGATAAGCTTGGTATGAGAAAACCCAAGATGTTAGAATTTTCTAGACTTGAATTTGATGGTATGCCCGTATCCAAAAGAGTATTGAAATCTTTGGTGCAGGAGGGAAAGGTCTCAGGTTATGATGACCCTAGACTACCCACTCTTGAAGCGCTGCGTCGAAGAGGGATTGTTCCTGAAGCAATAAGGAGGTTTGTTCTTTCTCTTGGTTTTACAAAATCCGATACTCTGGCTCCCTTTGAGACTTTAGAGTCATTTAACAGAAAGATGGTGGACTCCACTAGTATCAGGTTATTTATTGCTGTTGATCCTATAAAATTAACTGTAAAAAATAACAATCTCACAGAGGTCAAGATTCTCAATCATCCTCAAAAGCATATGGGCGCAAGAGTAATTCAGATTGATGGTACCTTTTACATCTCAAATGAAGATGCAAGTCATCTAAAAGTTGGAGATGAGGTAAGATTATTGGAATTATACAATATCAAAGTAACAAAATTAGGTTCCATCATAGAAGCCGAAGTAATCGGTGCCAACTTTAAATCTGAAATTCCAAAAATTCAATGGGTTCCAAGAAAGAATTCAATCAATATTGAGGTCTTGGTACCAAAAACACTATTTACGAGAGAAAAATTTAATGAAAATAGTTTGGAAATTAAACAAGCTCTAACAGAACCGCACTACTTAGAATTAAATGTGGGTACGGAAATCCAATTTGTAAGGTACGGATATTGCAGAAAGGATTCTGCGAATCAAGTGATATACACACATAGGTGAAAAAGATGAAGATTGCAAGATTATTCAGAGAAAATATGGAAACATATGGTTTTGTAAGCGAAGATAAGGTTTTGACAAGGGAGAGCATGACATCACAAACAGGAATCCCCATACCTCAAAGTATCAAAGATTTTCTCTTTGACGGGTGGTATGATGAAATAAAAAAGTCAAGCCAACTGAATTATAACGAACGATTATCTGATTTCAAATTTCTTCCTCCAATTCCAAATCCATCTAAGATAATTTGTTTGGCATTTAACTATAAAGATCATGCAAAAGAACAGAATTTGATTCCTCCAGACGAGCCTGCCATTGTGATAAAACCTAGATCAACGCTAAATGGAGCTACTTCTGATATAATATGCCCGTCATTCGTATCAAAGCTTGACTATGAGATAGAGTTAGCAGTGATAGTCGGAAGAAATTGCAAGAACATATCTGAGAAAGAAGCCAAGGAGGTTGTTTTTGGGTATATGATCCTGAATGACGCTTCGTCACGTGACATACAGGCAAAGGACAAGCAATTTACTCGTGCAAAGGGATTTGATACATTTGCACCTTGTGGGCCATGGATTACTACTGCAGATGAGATACCAGACCCCCAGAATCTCAAAATGGTTACAAAGGTGAACGGCGTTGTTAGACAGAACTCATCGACATCAAACATGTTTCTTAAAGTATATTCTATTGTATCAATGTTGACTAGTGTAATGACGTTAGAAAAGGGAGACATAATATCGACAGGAACCCCAGCTGGCGTTATGCTCAACAAGCCTGATGCAGTTTTTTTAAGAGATGGTGATAAGATACAGATGGAAATAGAAGGTCTTGGAAAATTAGAAAACACCGTAAGGTTCGTATAATATAGAATAAGACACCGCTAAACCTGACATTAAAATTATTAAGAGTTATTGTGTCACCTTGGTATGGGAAAGATAGTAGTTGGTAAAGCATCCGACATTCCACCAGGAAAAATGCAAAAAGTTACTGCGGATGGCAAAGACGTCCTCCTGGTAAATATCGATGGATACTATTATGCGATAGATGATACTTGTACTCATGCGGGTGCAAGTCTATCAGAAGGAACCTTGGATGGCTCTATAATCACTTGTGGTTGGCATGGAGCCAAATTTGACTGTAAAAAGGGCAAGCTTTCTGCGTTTCCTGCCAAAATCAAGGACTTAAGCTCCTATAAAGTGGTCGT
>MNJS01000033.1 GCA_001920395.1 Thaumarchaeota archaeon 13_1_20CM_2_39_20 | reverse complement strand
GATTACGCACTTCTTGAGCTGGTTAAATCTTATTTAATCATGATCCAACTTGAAACGAAATTATCCCGAGTCTTACAGGACTCATACCTGTGAGGGTTCAGACCGTACAGAGTCTGCGCCACCAAATCATAACCTGAGAGAGATTTTACGTTATAGTGATTTTTCTTTCCTTTTAGTGTCATGTTAGATACTGCATTATCTTATGTCTGAATACAAATACTGAATACGCTATCACTATCGGAACCATAATTTCAAAGAAATTGCCTAAGATCGGATTAACATGCCAATATAGGTAATCTATCCAAGGGTAAGGAGATGGATACATAAATTCAGCAGGAGGTGACCCTAAGTTAGCACGTGGATAAATTAGACTGAATAAACCTGTAACTATAACGGTAAAACTAAAACTACCAAAACAAATACTAAGAAGAATAATCAGTATTTTGTAACTTCTTCTCACACGATCCTACTTGTTTTACTGATCTTAACCTTTACGACAACAGCATGTTTTCCTTCGTAAAAAGGGGGTAAACCATTTTTTACTCTTTGTCAATGAACTCGTTTGCAGGTTAAAAATAAAAAATTTGGAAAGGAGTTTTGTAGCTACTCCGATGAGCTTACTGCACATTTTTTGTCAAATCGTTTTCACAAAATTGTCGGTGCTCGGACTGACTGTCAGTTCAAAAACCATCGGGCCCGCCTACCATCATGGGCTTAAAATAGGCCCACTTTCATGCATGATGACGTGGAAATTTCATTCGAAGACGTCAAAAGGGGTTCTGAACCATATCAGTTATTTCTGGATTCTATGAAATCCCCTGATACATGTAGAAAATACAAGAATGGACTCAAGGAATTTCATAACCCCAATACCATCGAACTTTGATTTAACCATATTGAGCTTTTTGCCTAAAATGATTCCAAGAAAAATATTAACAAGTATATCATATCAAAACAGTATGGCAGAAATGCGAGGGACTTGCATCGTATGTGAATTTCAAGTGAGGGGAGACACACTAGACGAACTAGATATCAACTTTACATCGCATTTTGAAAATACCGGTCATGAGACCTACTTTTTTATGGATGGAGACAAAAGAATGGAAAGAAGCGTTTCATAGTAGTCAAACACTTTCCAACAAATCATAACGTATCTCATAACGCAGCGAGTCTTACAGGACTTGTCGTTTCTTATTTCGATGAATTATTTTGTTCCCAAGGTGGTTCGGTTAGAACTTTGAAAACCTTCATAGATCGGAGGTAAAGGCATTTGTGGTATAAATGACCCATTTACGGCAACTGATGAGCCTATCTGAGTCCAACCGACTCCAGACGAATAATCATCCTCAAAGAGAATCTGTTTCGATCCATCCGTTCCCACGTACATTTTGGTATTGTCAATCTGCGCCGTAAGTGTTCGTGCAGTTCCACAAAGAAGACATCCGTCATGCTGTATGAACTTTAAATTATTCAAGTCAGTAGTTGCTATTGGCATAGTCATAGGAGACCCTGGAACAATAATTGTCCTAGCAGGATCAGAAAATACGAATAGCTCCAATTGAGTAGGAGTCCTCTCAAGCCGCACGTAATACTGTGTGTTTGGAAAAATTGGAATGGGAGCAGAAACGCTTGATACTTCGCTAACAAGCATCAATTGATTTACATCTGGGCCATGTCGTATTTCAACTATATTTGCCGCTGGTTGCAATTGCGGATTATCCGAAGTGGCGGTAAAAACAAACACATGCATATCTGGTATACTTGATGCTGTAAATTCATACTCAAAATCTGCTATCCACCCTGACACTGGTAAAGTTGAAGGCAATTTTTTTAGGACACGATTATCACCAACAGTGCCTCCACCAGCAACATTGTAGAATTTCACAACACCGGGAAAGTACACTGGCTTCTGTGGTGTTGGCTGTGGACACCCTTCTGGAATCAGACAATGTGGCTGTAATCCTTGCTCTAATGATGTGACCCTGTCTTCCAACGATTTAATTTCGCTTGTTAGATTAGCTATATTATCTTGCATCTTCATAATGCTTTTCCTTTGTTCCTCAATGACCTGTTGGCTAACATTTTGTTGCTGATTCAATGATTTTATTGTCTGTGACTGCTCAACCACACTTGTGTTTAAATTTATCAAAGTGGTCTGCAGATTGAAAACATTTGCAACTACCAGTCCTATACTAATCACTGATATGGCTATTGCCATCAACGCAATAATTTGCGGATTTTCCACCAGTTCAGGTATTTTTTACACCAAATAAACACGATCCTGTTCTAAATAGAAATGTACATTCAGCAAATCATAACTTTGGGTTCCGATGTGTGAATGTCCAAGTCTTACAGGACTCGAATCATTTACTTTTGGTTAACAGTATTTCAATAAGATCCATTAAATCGAAAACAATTCTCTAACCCTCAATGACATACACTTGCAAGCTCTGTAAATTGGAATTTTATTCAAGAGAAGGATTTGAGGTTCACATTTTGCGAAGACATACAAAGCCAATTCCTAAAGGATTGGATCATTTTAGCTAGTATCTACCGAAGGTAATAGTTTTTGATTTAGTTTGATCAGTTTTATAACATCACAATGGATCTTCGTTTTAATGGGCAAAATTGGTCAAAAATTAGCTGTAATTATTGGTGTGGCGATAGTATTGTGCATTATTGTGTTCATCTATGTAACACCATCATTACGCTATAAGATGGAAACAGGATTCATATCAAGTGAAGAGGCTATCAATATTGATAGTAGACACAGTTCTGGTTCATATATGAAGGATATTGGCACAACTTTTGTTTTATTGAAATACAAATATCAAGAAAAGGAAAGATTCGTTGTTACTATGTATAATTCAGATCCATATTCTAAAGAGGATCAAGATACTGTTCAAGTGACCATTCTCTCTTGTTTTCCATGTCAGTGGAATAATCAAGCTGACAGATTTGCATGGGTAATACCGATCTCGATTGGCACATGTGATTCTAAACATTTTGTTGATGCTAAAACTGGTGAATTCATTGGTGTGTGGTATTCTGGATCATGTAGTCCTAATTTTGAATATAATTCACCTTCTAATACCAACCGAAATTTGACACATTAAAGATCAACTCTAGACTTGACAGAACCTAGAAACCATACCTGAGACGATTCGAGTCATTCTCATCATCCTTACTTAATTATGATCTTAAGTCTTCTCCGACAAATCATAATGCGAGTCTTACGGGACCCGCGGAATTTGGATCATATAGAATCCGAGCTGTTTGAATTATTTTGAGAAAGAGAACATTCTGCTTCTTTTTATGACGGTTGATATCCGATGATATAGATTCCTTTTGTATCGTAGTGGAAGGGAATGGTTAAGGTTCTGTACGAAGATGTCTTTTCCTCTTGGTAATCAGATTCAAGATTTCGATCTGTTGTAACAAGGAATTTTCCTTCGTAAGAATTTTTTGAATCTAGCTTTGTACCATTCATTATTTGTAGGTTAGTTACGTTCATCGGTATTCTGGCATCTAGCAAATTCCTTGGTATCTTTACCGTTATACTTCCCTCACCGGTGCCCCAAAATGATAATGCCAACATTTGTTTGTCATGATAAAAGGTAATTTCATGTAATTGTCCTTCAATAATGCCATAATTTATCGTGAAATTGCTATTAGACACTTTCATCGAGCCTTGTGGTATGCTACAGGGAATTATCCGTGTTCCATAAGTTGAAGAGGCGCTTGATCCGATCCAGCCGTTGGGATTGTGGAGCATAACATAGCCAGCAGTTTCGTTAATAGTCACCTCGTAGACATCCCTCATATTTCTGACAAAATCATCAAGATGAATGAGTGTGGGAAATGGATATAGAGGCTCGTTAACACTGACACATTTAGCTGCTCTGGACGTTGTACCAATTTTATCGATGATCATAATTGCCCATCCGCGTTCAATAAGCTTCTGTGCTGTTTGTGGTTTTACACAAACAGGAGAATCGTCGATAGATCTGAAAATTAAGTGTAAAGAGTCGTAACATATGACATCTTTTGATAAAATTCCATTTGCAATTTGCTCTCTTGGTGAATAATACTTTTTTGACGAACACTTTGCATGAAAGATGTAGACTAGATAGTCTGTATCCCCAAGTTTTAGATGTGCATAGTTGTTGCAAGATTTGTCTCCGCAAGAATAGGGATGAGTAAACCCCAACTTGGGATCTCCTAGCATTGCAGCTGTAACATTGCCAGAAATTGTTTTTTGATACATCGGTGCTATTTCAATTGGTGCTACAAAGCGGCCCTCCTCATCGGGCATATGAGATGGTTGATAGGGGTGCTGTTTTACACCATCTAACACTTCTTGTAAATCTGGATATTTTGCTAATGTGTTGTTATCAAGAATTATTGTATCTCCTGCCAATCCCCCGCCCAATTGTGCGTTTAAGGTAGAATCGGAACATGTCATCTTGGTCAGAGTTTCTGCATTGGCTTGATTTGCAGTATTGGGGTCACCATATGATGAATAAATAATCACAACAGATACTGTTATCAGCACCGCAAAAGGAAATGCATTCCAAGAAAAAAGCATATTCTATAAAGATGCTAAATTGCATATAGGCTTTGATTAAATTTGAATTTAATCTAATTTTTCATAATCATAAAACGAATCTGATTATGGGTTCAGCGCCCGAGAGCCCAAAATGAACTTACATGTTAGAAGATTTTTACTGTCAAAAGATACGCAATCTACTTTAGTGAGGTGCCCAACTTAGAAGAGTTGGTTTCCGATAGAACAGTATTAGCTTGTAGTCTGATGATTATATGGCTCGTAGCAGGTACAATAACCTCGGTAACTTTAGTAACTGCTCAAAAAGACAACATTGTCGTGGAGTTTGCATCTTCATTTGGTTCTGGTGGCTCAGAAAATGGTCAGTTTGCTGTTCCACAAGGAATCGCACTGGATAAATCTGGTAACATATACGTTGTAGATCAGAACAATAACAGAGTAGAGAAATTCGACTCTAATGGTAACTTCGTATCGAAACTCGGTACTTTTGGTTCTGGTGACGGTCAGCTTAACGCTCCTACAAGAGTTGCACTTGACAAATCTGGTAACGTATACGTTACAGACATAAGCAATTACAGGGTGGATGTATTCGACTCTAAAGGTAATTTCGTATTCAAGTTTGGCAGCTTTGGTTCTGGTCCCGGCGAGTTTGGGGATCCACAAGGCATTGCAGTTGACAAATCTGGCAACATATACGTTGCAGATTTACTCAATAATGTGCAGAAGTTTGATTCTACTGGCAAATTTATCTCTCAATTTTGTTGTGGTACGGATGGTATTGCACTTGACAAATCTGGTAACATTTACGTTGTAGATTCAGGAAACTCCAGAGTAGAGAAATTGAACCCCTCGGGAAATCTTCTCTTACAGTTTGGCAATAACAGAGTAGAGATATTCGACTCTAAAGGTAACTTCTTATCAGAATTTGGCACCTTTGGCTCTGGTGACGGTCAGTTTGCGGATCCACTAGGTATTGCAGTTGACAAATCTGGTTACATATACGTTGTAGATCAGAACAATGAAAGAGTAGAGATATTCAGCACCAACCATAACTGAATCTCATTTTTATTAAAATAATTCAACGTAACAAAAAATTTGGAAAGGAGTTTTGTAGCTACTCCGATGAGCTTACTGCACATTTTTTGTAAAAGTAAACGCGAGCACCTTAAGACTTAAGAGAACCGTTAAACGTAATCATTATATGTTATAAAAAACTCAAATGTTGATGGAAAAAATAATAGTACTAGGAATTATAGCTACAGTTTTCATATCAGGTTCAATCACACCAGGTACATTAGTAGGTGAAGCAGCAGAGCTAACTACTAGTACGACTCCTGCAGGAATAACATCAAAAAATACAGACGAACACTTCAAACATTCACCCGAACTATCAGTATTTCCAGACTCCGGAGCTGCAGGAATAACATCAAAAGCTTCAGGCTCTGGGTTTCACCATTTAAAGACAATAAAAATATCATTTGATGGAACTGTTGTAGCTACCACAACTACGGATAAAGAGGGTAATTTTACAGATGTGTCATTTATCGTTCCAGCATCATCTTTACTTGGCCCTCATAAAGTGTCAGCAACTGATGGTCACAAAACAGCTAGTACAACATTTACGGTGAATAGACCGATTCAAGATCTAGCAGTAGTCAATCGTGGTGATATCACGGGGAATGTCTCTATACTTCTGGGAGATGGGACGGGATCATTTGGAGCTGCCACAAACTTTGCAGCCGGAACTTATCCTATTTCACTTGCAATAGGTGATTTTAACGGCGATGGAAAACAAGACCTTGTTGTAGTTAATCTTGACTCCAATAATGTATCCATACTTCTAGGAGATGGGACGGGATCATTTGGAGCTGCCACAAACTTTGCAGTAGGAATTTTACCATACTTTGCTGCAATAGGTGACTTTAACGGTGATGGAAAACAAGACCTTGCGGTAGTTAATTTTTACAACCGTAATGTATCGGTACTTCTCGGTAATGGAGATGGTACATTCAAACCTGCCACCAACTTTGCGGTAGGGTCTAATCCTGTTTCAGTTGCAGTGGGCGACTTTAACGGTGATGGAAAACAAGACCTTGTTGTAGTTAATTCTGTCTCCAGTAATGTATCCATACTACTAGGCGACGGAACAGGATCATTTGGAGCTGCCACAAACTTTGCAGTAGGAACTTCACCTTTCTCAGTTGCGGTGGGCGACTTTAACGGTGATGGAAAACAAGACCTTGCGGTACCGGATTTGAGTGGCAATTTATCCATACTTCTAGGAGATGGGACAGGATCGTTTGGAGCTGCCACAGACTTAGCAGTAGGAACTGCTCGTCATTACTCAGTTGCAGTGGGCGACTTTAACGGTGATGGAAAACAAGACCTTGTAGTTTCTAATCAGGATTCCAACAATGTCTCCATACTTCTGGGAGATGGGACGGGATCATTTGGAGCTGCCACAAACTTTGCAGTAGGAACTTCACCATTCATAATTGCAGTAGGTCACTTCCATTAATCCTCCACAATTTTATTTTCAAAAAAGACAATTTAGAGATACACATACCATTTTACAGCGTTCTTTCAATGCAGAATCAAAATAAAAAATTTGTAAAGGAGTTTTGTAGCTACTGCGATGAGCTTACTGCACATTTTGTATCAAATTTTCTTCACAAAATCGTCGGTGCTCGGACTGACTGTCAGTTCGAGAACCTTCGGGCCCGCTCTAACTGTTAGTCAGAGCCTTGCTTATTTTTGACGACAAAACGCCAAATCCAAACCCTCTAGGGCCTGATCTTGCAAAGACAAGTATTATGAAGATGGTTGATAACACCAAAACCTGAGCTGCTACCTCGCCAAACTCTGGTACCGATGCCTCTATTGCTTTGGTTTGTGTGACAACAAATCCGCCAATTTTGGAGCTTGCTATTATGCTAAACTTGCCTGATGTAGCGGTGGGTGGGATCTTAAACTGTACTGCAAAGTTTCCGTCTTGGTCTGCTTGCAAAGTTCTAATAAGGATGAGATTTCCGTCGGAGTCTTTGACTTGTATGGCAACGAGTGCACTTGACTGTCCTGTTACAATACCACTGACTTGAACAGTGTCGCCTGGAAGATAGGAGCCCTTGTTCGTTGTTAGTGTAATTGACTGATCCTCTTGGGCAAATGAATTTGAGAGCCCAGCCAGGGCAAGCGATACAAATGCAGCTAAAGCTATGAATCGGTATTGATTTTTTCTATGATAGCCCGACAAAGTAAGATGCTTCATTTGATTGCGATGTTCCTCCTTTAGCTGCCCAGTCAGTAAATATGTTGGCGTAGATACTAGCTAATCCTGGTTCGGCCTGTACAGGAACATAATAAGGAAGAACGACCTCTGATTGGCCAGGATTTAATGTGTACTGTGCCGATACAGTACCGAGGCCACTTATGTTAGAATCAAAGATGTTTATTGTAACAAGAGATTGAGGTGACGCATTAGAGTCTAGTACCACCTTGATGTATCCTGTATGTCCTTTCTTGAGTAATGATACCGGATTTCCTTGTTTATCGGTTGGTTGCACTGATACAATTGATATTCCACTTGGCCCAGTAGAATTGTTTTCTATATTTGCAATACATGGATTTACTCCATTTATAACGCCGAGGTTCCCATTTCTGTCAAAGCAGGACTGTATCCTGCTGTCTGCAAGGCCATATGCTACATTTAGCTGATTGTTCAAATTGACTACCTGAACATGATTTATCTTGGCATATCTGTAAAAGGTTTGGATTGCCTGCTCCCAGCTTCCACCATTACTAAGTACGGTCTGCATCGCAGTGTTTGCCGCATTCACTCGCTGCTTCATGAAATCAAACTCGCTTTGAAATACTGCCTTTGTTCTGTTGTCACTTACGGTTGTAAGAAATCTTGCATAAGCTGCATTTGATGTGTTATTTGCATTCATCTTTTCAAATGATATCAGATCATCTTTGAGTTTTGATGCGGCGGCCTGTCTTTGCTGTTCTATCAACTGTTGATTTAGTTTGGCTGCAGTCTCGTTCCCTAGAATGTTTGCCACCTGTCGCTTTGATGCCTCTATCTCTTGAAGTATCTTAACTGCCATTGGATTGTTTAAAATATCGGGACCTGCAAGGGTGGTAAATTGGGTAGGACCTATCTTAGTTACATTTCCAGATTTTATACCAGGACTTGAAGTGCTCATGTTGTCCAAGTTGAAACTTACTAGCTCAACTGATTTCTTGGCATTTGTTGCACCACCTTTCGCGTATGCAAGTGCCAAAAGATGAGCTTGTGCTGGACTCATAAAGGTCATAGAATCATTTGAAATTACAACTCCAAGTGTTACTAAAGCTTGGTCGTTTGTCATTTTGACAGCGTATTCATTTGTGGTGCCAGGAAAGGTTCCAGTCTCATTTGCAGCGCACACATGTGGTGGGTTTGGAACATATGACACTGGAAGCGTGGAAGGATCCTGCAGATCTGCTGCAAGACACGATTCTCCAGTCAGTGCCGTGCCACCATTTCCAGGCCAGTCAGAATATGCATCAGTAAAAACATTAGCCAATCCTACCTGCGCATCGGCTGGAATGAAAAATGACAAGGTCACTTCAGATTTTCCCGGGTTTATTATAGATTTGATAGAGGCAGTTCCAAGGCTGTTTTGGTTCGAGTCAAACAAGTTAAGTGTCAACAGTGCCGGCATCTTCTCGTCAGACGAAATTGAGACCTTGACAAATCCATTTTGACTCCTCTTTAACATTGACGCAGAGTCTCCTTGTTGATTTGTTATCTGTACGGAATCAATTGAGATTCCATGAGTCTTGATTATCGTAAAATTGGTCGAGTTTGTATAATGTTTTCCGTCAACTACAGCCGTGGCAACTTCTTGGTAGACTCCGATCTGGTAGCTATCGGGAATCTTGAACTGTAACGACCCGGTACCATTTTCATCTGTTGTTACCGTCCTTGAAATTATGTTATCGCCATTAGGATCTGAAACTCCAATGGCAATATTTTGCAGGGCTTGACCTGGAAGATTCATAGATAAGGTGACCACATCACCAGAGGCATAATATGACTGGTCCGCATTAAACGATAGGGAATCCGGAAGTATGTTTATTGACAATTGAGATGTGCTGGAGCTGCCAGAATGTGAAATGTCTCCGCCATATGTAGCATTTACCGTTATCGATTTTGAGGAGGATGTAGACGGAGTGTATAATACAGTACAGGCACTCAATGAGAGATTACATGAAGCCGGACTGAACGTGCCCCCTGCATTTCCATCACTCCATGATACGGTACCGGTTGGATTAGGTGATCTTGACGTATCAAGAATTGAATCACACCAACCACTTGGACTTACGCAGTGCAGAGTCGTAGATGTGCTTGATATATCAACAATTTTTGCAGTAAATGTCACCTGTGACCCTTGAATTACCGTAGCAGGATTGGGTGAAATAACAAGGGAAGTACCATGTGGTGTATTTGCTGTTATAGTGGTTTTACCATCACTTGCCGAATGTGTAGCGTCACCTGCATAGCCTGCTCCTATCGTTATGGTGCCTGCATAGCCTGGAGGTGGAGTGTATGACACCGCACAGCTACCAGCTGATATGATACAGGAAGCTGAACTAAATGTACCTCCTACATTATCGTTCCATGAAACAGTACCAGTCGGAACACTAGGGGATTTTGATGTGTCAGCAATTTTTGCAGTAAACGTAACTTGTGATCCTTGGTTTACTCCAGCTACATTTGGTGTAACAGTTGTTGTGGTGTTATGAAAAATATTTATTGTCAAAGTTCGTGTAATTGCCCCCATCAAATGTGTATCATCGCCTCCATAGTTTGCAGCTATTGTTATGCTGGCTGTGTGATGAGGATCTGGAGTGTATGATACTGTACAGTTACCAGACGATAGAGCACAAGAAGACTGACTAAATGTACCTCCCGTATTTCCATCAGTCCAGGATATTGTACCAGTTGGAACAGTGGGTGAGCTCGAAGTGTCCATTACTTTAACTGAAAATGTCACCTGCAATCCCTGATCTACGATAGCAGGGTTTGGTGCCATAGCTAGTGAAGTACTATGTTGTATGATTGCTGTCAAAGTCGATGTGGTCGAGGCTGAAAGATGTATGCTGTCCCCTTGGTATCTTGCAGTTATTGTTATGCTACTTGCTACACCGGGAGGTGGAAGGTATACAGTAGTACAGATTCCAGATGAGAGGGCACATGAAACTTGATTAAATGTACCACCTGCATTTCCATCACTCCATGATACAGTACCAGTTGGAGTAGTGGGTGAGCTTGAAGTGTCAGTCACTCTAGCACTAAATGTTACCTGTGATCCTTGATTTGCTGAAGCGGGGTTTGGTGTGACAGTTACAGAAGATGTTTTGTTTGTAATTGATGAAGTGCTATTAGAGGAAATTGTACTAGTGTTGTTGGTTTTCTGCGATGTATTATTTGCAGGTGGGGTACCACTAGTCAAAGACGAATTACTTGATGTGGAAACAGTTGATGGTGGATTTGATGTTGCATTATTTGTACTTCCACTTCCAATGCCATTTGAGCTGGGAGATGGGAGATCTACCGAAAAAGCGTATTGTGGAAAAACTAGGATAGCTAAAAACGAAAAAAATATTAGAGATCTTGTATTCATGCAGAGCTTGCTCCGAGAAATGTTACATAAAAGATTGACGTAGCTTTGATCCGGAAATATATTCTATTTTGGGTTATATCGGAAATTCAGACAGCACGCAGCTTCGAAAATTCGAAGTGGGGGATACCATCTTATCCATGTCGATAAAAGAGAAAGTAAATACGAGCTGTACTCAAGAGCAGGAAACATAGATAAACTATTGAACGACCTTCCTGATTACAAAGAATAAAGGTACGAAAAATGGCAAAATCCAAAAGACAGAGAAATCAAAAATATGCTGACCGAAGGAAAGCCCTGACTAGAAAGTTTTCAAAGCGGTATCTTGGAAGGCAAAATAAAAAATCGCGAGCCAGGTAGGATAGATGGTTCCATAAAATCTGATTAAATATGGAAAGAATGCGAGTCAAGTCTGGCAGTCTAAGAGCGATTGGGTATAATGAATCAGAACAAATACTGGAAATAGAATTTCATCATGGCGGAGTTTATCGGTATTTTGGGGTATCAAAAAAGGTCTATGACGGTTTAATGAATTCTCAATCATCTTATGGGAAATACCATGACAGATACATCAAGAACAGGTATAGACACGAGAAAATCTGATTCTTTCAGCTGGTCTCATAGACACACAAGGGTTTTAATTCAAGGTAGCACTATTAGTATCGTGGAGTAGTGTGAGTTTGCACATCTCTGATCTTTTACAGTTCAGAGAAAGACTGGAGTAACTACCCAGCTCTGTTGTAACTTGATATTGAATTCTTGAAATTATAACTAAATTTTAACTTGATTGCAATTGTTTATCATCATCTACCTGAATCTCTCAAGAAAATTCTTTTGGATTCAGATCTGTGATAATCTTGCTAGCTTCGCGTTTATGTCAGACTTACTGGCGGCAAGGTCATAACAGAGCGAACTGCCTTAATACTTCGTATCTCTTAGTTAATTAATTCCGATAATTCTGTTCCATTCATTCCTTCAAACTTGACTATGATATCATATTGTCTTATAGTTTGTTGAATCGCACTGACTGGCTTGAGATTTGATATCTTTTCCAAAATTGTTCCTTCTTCTCCTATATCACATGTAATTAGAACAAAGGTTGTGTTCAGTGTATAGGTTCTTGTCTTTTCGTCGTCATCTACAAAATTTTGTGTATCTATCTCTTGACTCATGGTATAATTTTCCCGCTTGCATCACGCCATCATCTCAAATAAAGGGTGTAATGAGGCGTATATAGCTACAAATGATCTAACGTGCCTATTTCGTTAGTAGCATCTTAAGTACAATGATGACGTATACAATAGATGTTAGAAGTTGCATTATCGTCAGATGAACTTGGGAAAAAATTAGCAAGACGTATTGATAATGATCTTCTGACAAAGCAGAGACGAGGAGTATCAGCGAAAGAGGTCTTTGATAAAAAAAAGGTCATGGATGACGTCCTAGACAAAACCTCGATAATGACTCTGTCCAAGTTGATAAATTCAGGCACCATATCATATGTCAATGGAGTAGTTGGTTCTGGCAAGGAATCAAAAATGTACTGGGCCGTGGATCCTGATGGAAACAATATTGCGCTCAAGATATATCTAGTAACGGCTTCAAATTTCAAAAAAAGAAAGCCCTACCTTGTGGACGACCCAAGATTTTCCCGTATAAAAAAAGGCACAAGAAACATGGTGGAGCTCTGGGCACAAAAGGAATTTCGTAACCTGACCCAATGCGTTAAAAGCGGTATTCCCTCAATCAAACCAATTCGCGTCCTAAAAAATGTCTTGGTATTAGAATTTGTAGGAAAGAACGGTGTTCCTGCAAAAACTCTTGTAGAGTCAGAAATTGATGAAAATGACTATAAAGACGCAATTTCACTTATTTCGCGGCTTTACAAAAAGGCTGAACTTGTGCATGCTGATTTCTCAGAATACAATATTTTCAAAACAGAAAACGGTTTAATTCTTTTTGATCTAGGATCAGCTGTTGACATACGACACAGAAACGCAAAAGAATTTCTTCAAAGAGATATTAAGAATATATCCAGATTCTTTGTTAAAAGAGGCCTGACTGTTGAACATCCATCTGATATAATGGCAAGGATAACAAATTGAATTATTATTGCTACTTCAGCTGCCTTAAGTAATATCATCACGTATGAATGTAAGAGACACAAATGATGAAGAATTTTTTCAAAGCCATGTGGAAATCAAAACATGAGGAATCTAAAGAAAAACGTCAATCTGAACGGGAAGAAATGAAAGAAGAGACTCATGAGCTAGAGCAAGTTGAGCAAGATGCGCAAGAAAAGATTAGGGAAACAGAAGATGAAGAATGACTGCTCTACAATAACATAAAAAAGCAATGGGGAAAGTCTGCTCAAATAACTTCAGGTGTGACATGTTGCTTTTTGGCTTTGTCTATTGCCTTTCTTATAATATCTTTTAGCACCTCAGTTGTCATCCTTTCAACATTTCTTCCTAAACTCTCCTCGATTTGGCAAGTCAGTTCCTTTTTTATATCGCTGAAAATCTCTTGTTGAAGGTTGTAATCAACTATGCCAGCCTCTCTGACAGTTTGGCTAAAGACTTGTTCTATTACATCCCATGCGATTTCTTCCATTTCTATATTTCACATTTCCAAGATTTGGATAAAATCACTACTACCAAGAGAAAATTAAGCAAGGGTTTCATCCAATGGTTGTGCCAAACTTTGGGGGTCCTTGTTGAATTTACTTACTACGTATAGCACCTTATCATCACCTTCTGGTATGGGATTTGCGCATCTGCCACACATTGGCAAAGTAACTCTTGCATCATCATCAATTTCCCCAATGAATCTGTCACACTTGTAACAACGAATTGATTTTTTATCATATATGTTCAAACATGGTCACTTTTCTGGACATTGGATTCTTTGTTAAAATTCTGGAAATTTCTTATCGCTGTCTTAATTTTGCCAATCACTGCAATATGGTCTTTACTTTTTTTCATTACAGCTAATACGATATATGGAAAGTTTATTATTGAAACAAACTTTGATTTTTCTCTCTCTGTTACGTTATAGCTAACAGGTCCCAACTCGGAATCAAAATCGCTTTGCATTGAGCTTTGCAATCTAAGCTCCATCATATACATCTCCTTTCTTTCCCCTGTCAGGTTGATGTCATTATTGAATATGGCACCTTCCATCCTTCCCTGTTTGTTAATTAATCCGATAAACTCAATTCCGTGCTCCAATATTGATTTGTCGCAAAAGAAATCATCTCCAATTTTTTTAGTAACTTCTAACATCGTTTCTGGTAGAATCTGCTTCCTATAACTGTATGTAAAGCATATCTTTTGGCGCATATCACTATCGAACATTAGTGAGATCGCATTTATTATACAAGAAATCCGTCTAATTGCAAAAAAAAATGGTGTGATGTCCGGTACAACAGTTCTGGCGATAACCATCGGGCTACCACGATATATCCTATCTTATGGATAAACTAGATCCAAAATAAGACCATGTTGATCCGATCACACGGACACAAGATCAAGAAGAAAACCAAGGAATGTAATATTTTTCATTTTCGAATCTTTTTTGTGTGCGCCTTTTGTACCTTTTACAACTCTCAGAAATGTTTTCAATTTTACGGTAATGGATCTAATTCTTTTCGCGGTAGGTCATGGTGCATTGTCATATTGTATATTAAGTCTTGATGTGAGGATTTGATGAAAAATTACCATGTGTGGTTCATGGCAGATACAACTTGGCAAGTAACACGTGGATCTCAAACGTAGCTCCAACTCCATAAAGTTAAATAAAAAATCAAGTGGCAGCTCTGTTAAATGAACATCTTGAAAAAAGAAACCAATCACTCGATAGCTCTACGAGCTCTTACTGGTACTATCGTAAGCAACGACATAAAGATTGATGCGCTAGTGCATATCACAAGCGCTCCAGAAAAGTCAATAAAAAGTAGTGTGATCTGATGAGTTGTTTTTGATAGTTAGGAAGACTCGATAACGATTTCCTAAAGGGGGTTGGTAATATCAATAAATTCAAACGTCCATTTGAATCTCTCGTAGTTCTCCTAATTGTTATTCTCTCTATCCCAGCTGTGTCAGAAAGTAATAGCATAATTCCACAGGCTTCGTCATTACCACTATCAACAATATCACTGAATCCAACAAGCGGACAGGTAGGCACCACTGTTACAGTTACCGGTTCACTTTTCTTGCCTGACTCTGTTGTTACTATATCATATGACGGTACTGCTGTTACCACAACTCCTGGAACCATAACAACTGACTTGAGTGGAGGATTTTCAGCTACATTGACGGTACCTGCATCAATTGCAGGATCTCACACTGTTAGTGCAAAAGATGCTGCGTCAAATTCGGCTTCAGCACAGTTTACCGTAACAGCCACCATGCCATCTGCTCCAACAAACCTCTCTGCAACAGCTGTTTCACCTTCACAAATTAATTTCAGGTGGACTGCACCAATAAATAATGGTAGTTCTGCAATCACTGGCTACAAGATTGAGAGATCAACTGATGGTGGAACTACATGGAATACTGTTGTGGCAAATACCGCAAGTACAACAGCATCGTACTCTAACTACTTTCTCTCAGCAAGTACCACCTATACATACAGAGTATCAGCTATAAACGCAATAGGAACAGGTTTGCCTTCTAGTTCAGCTTCTGCAACAACTAGCCCTGCAACTGTGCCAGACCAGCCAAGATATCTCAATGCTACTACAGTCCCACCATCGCAAATCAATCTCTCCTGGTGGACACCAGTAAACACCGGTGGTTCTGCAATCACTGGCTACAAAATCGAGAGATCAACGGATGGTGGAACTACATGGAATATTATCGTAGCAAATACTGGCAGTGCATCATACATCAACCACTATTCTAACTACTTTCTCTCAGCAAGTACTGCCTATACATACAGAGTATCAGCTATAAACGCAATAGGAACAAGTTTGCCTTCTAGTACAGCTTCTGCAACAACTAGTCCTGCAACTGTGCCAGACCAGCCAAGATACCTCAACGCTACTACAGTCTCACGATCGCAAATCAATCTCTCCTGGTGGACACCAGTGAACACTGGTGGCTCTGCAATAACTGGATACCAAATCGAGAGATCAACTGATGGCGGAACTACCTGGAGTACTATCGTAGCAAATACTGGCAGTGCATCATACATCAACCACTATTCCAATACCGGACTCTTGCCAAGTACCACCTATACATACAGAGTATCAGCAATCAATGGTATAGGAACAAGTTTTCCATCTAGTACTGCTTCTGCGACCACCATCCCAGCAACGGTTCCAGATCAACCAACAGGACTTGCAACATCATTCGTCTCCTCATCGCAAATTAGCTTGTCCTGGTATGCTCCACTAAACGACGGAGGCGTTCCAATCACAAACTACAAGATATACAGATCCACCAATTCTGGTGCTGAGACACTTCTTGCAACAGTAGGAAATGTTAGTTCCTACGCCGATACAGGGCTTACAAAAGGTGTTACATATTTCTACAAGGTATCAGCTGTAAACTCTGTCGGCGAATCCCCTAAATCAAACGAGATCAGTGCAGCAGCAGCCAGCCAGACATCTCTGGCTAAGAATATCAAACATGTTGTTGTGATAGTTCAGGAAAACCACACATTTGATAACTATTTTGGTACTTATCCTGGTGCCAACGGAATAAACAACAACACAGCTGTACCGGTTGCTCAAAACTCGACTATATTGGTCAAATCATTCCATCTCTTGGGTCCTCCATCTTGGGTCTGTGGTCACTATCTTGCATGTGCACGTATAGCATATGACAATGGGAAAATGGATGGCTTTGTTTGGGCAAATTCAAACTACTCGATGGGCTATTATGATTCTACTAATATCCCATACTATTGGGGCTATGCCTCTAAATTCGTTCTTTTTGATAATTACTTTAGCTCCGTAATGAGCGATAGCACACCAAACCATCTCTACCTTATGGCCGCGCAATCAGGTAATATCACGAGTAACCCACTACCAGGGTACCCGCTGCAGAAGATTACTACGATATGGGATGAGCTTAACTCAAAGCATATCTCTTGGAAGTATTACCCTGACGAGGGAAACCAGTTGGCACGCCTTACAGAATTTAACGAATCGTCCATAAATAATAATATCGCACCATTGAGCCAGTTTTTCTCAGACGTTGCGAACAAGAATCTTCCAGATGTTGTTATGATGCTTCCAACACCAAGCGAGCATCCACCGGAAGATCCCGCGAATGGAGAACACAGGGTTGTATCTTTAGTAAATGCAATTATGCAAAGTGACTATTGGAACTCTACTGCGATTTTCATAACATGGGATGATTGGGGAAATTGGTATGACCACGTTCCTCCACCTCAGGTAGGTAAATTTGGTGATGGCTTCCGAGTTCCGCTTTTGATATTATCACCATACGCAAAAGAAGGATTCATAGATCACACGCAAAGTGAGCACTCATCCATCCCAAAGTTCATTGAAGCACTGTTCTCTTTATCCTCTCTTACGCAAAGGGATGCAGTAGCCAACGATCTGACGGAAGCCTTTGACTTTTCACAATCACCAAGAGCCCCTTTGGTCCTTCCAGGCCCATACATTCCTGATCATTATCCTCTTACGCTTGTGCGCAGCTCAAGCACGGCTCTTGCCTCGAGTGCAAACCCATCAACAGTTGGCCAGTCGGTTACACTTACTGCTACGGTATCACCAAGCACAGCAACTGGGATAGTACAATTCAATTACACTGATACCACACAGCCAACAATCCTTGGCAGAGGTACACTATCTGCTGGTACTGCAACATATTCCACATCCTTGCTATCCGTAGGATCACACAACATCGTTGCGTCA
Organism: Thaumarchaeota archaeon 13_1_20CM_2_39_20; assembly: GCA_001920395.1. Taxonomy (GTDB): domain Archaea; phylum Thermoproteota; class Nitrososphaeria; order Nitrososphaerales; family Nitrosopumilaceae; genus Nitrosotalea. The sequence continues at coordinate 14,425 of MNJS01000033.1, read as the reverse complement.
TATCTTGGTGACATAAACTATCCGCCAAATACCAGTGCTGGAATAGCACAGACTGTGATTAGTCCTGTCATCAGCAATCCATGTCAGCTTCCACCGACTACTGGAAACTGGATAATTGGAGCAAGTTGTACCCTTGCTACTAGTACTACAGCACCTGCGAATGTTATCGTGCAATCCGGCGTCACCCTTACAATAAATTCAGGTGTAACGCTTACAATCAACTCGGGTGTCTCCATCACTAACTCTGGTATCATAAGTAGCACTGGTACCATCTCCAACTCTGGCACAATCAATAACTCAGGCTATGTCGGAAACGGTGGTACCATTACCAATAACTCTGGTGGAACTATCACAAACTCTGGTACTATCAGTTCCTATGGCATCATCTCCAACTCTGGTACCATTACCAACAATAGCAGCGGTACCATTACAAACTATAATGGCGGAAAGATCAACAACATCTCTGGAGGTACCATTACCAACAACTCTGGAGGTACCATTACCAACAACTCTGGTACCATCACCAACTCCGGCACCATCTCAAATTTAGGTACCATCTCAGGCACAGGCACAATCAAATCTGCTCTGACCTCAATTACAAACACTGGAACAATCACAGATCCTGTAACAATTCCAAATACAACATTGTCATCAAGCTATACACCAAGCTTTCCGATGGTCGTACCATTTGGTGTCATCCTTACAATAAATTCAGGTCAGATACTTACAATCAATTCAGGTATTTCCTTTTCCAACTCCGGCTACATCACCAATTCTGGTACGATCTCTAACTCTGGTACACTAAACAACTCCGGCTATCTCTGGAATGGCGGTACCATCTCCAACAACTCGGGCAGTACAATTTCTAACTCTGGTACCATCAACTCCTACGGTACCATCTCCAACTCTGGTACACTCAACAACTCCGGCTATCTTGGGAATGGCGGTACTATCACCAACAACTCGGGCAGTACAATTTCTAACTCTGGTACCATCAACTCCTACGGTACCATCTTCAACTCCGGTACGATTAACAACACTAGTACTATCATTAACAACGTATACAATAACAACAGCGATGCCAAAATCATCAACTCCGGTAACATCTCAGGCACAGGCAGAATAATTTCCACTCCTTTTTTTAACAGGAATTCAATTACAAACACTGGAACAATCACAGATCCTGTAACAATTCCAAATACAATATTGTCATCAAGCTATACACCAAGCTTTCCACTGATTGTACCATCCGGCGTCACCTTCACAATACCTTCAGGTCAAACGCTTACAATCAATTCAGGTATTTCCATCTCCAACTCTGGTACCATCTCCAACTCCGGCACCATCTCAAATTTAGGTACCATTTCAGGCACAGGTACAATCAAATCTGCTCTGACCTCAATTACAAACACTGGAACAATCACAGATCCTGTAACAATTCCAAATACAATATTGGTATCAAACTATACCGCAAGCTTTCCAGTCATCGTACCAGCTGGTGTCACCCTTACAATAAATTCAGGTCAGACACTTACAATCAATTCAGGTGCTTCCATCTCCAACTCCGGCTACCTCAAGAACATCGGTACCATAACCAACTCTGGCTCCATCTCCAACTCGGGCTACATTGGCAACGGCGGTACTATTACCAACCTCTCCGGTGGTACAATCTCCAACTCTGGTACCATCAACTCCTATGGTACAATTTCTAACTCTGGTACAGTTACCAACAACAGCGGCGGTACTATCAAGAACTACAGCGGAGGCAAGATAAACAACAATTCCAGCGGTATCATCTCCAACTCCGGTACTGTCGACAATACCAGTACCGTCTACGAACATTGTGGAAGCACGTATAGTGGCAGTCTTCCTTCACCCAATGCCCTAACATCCGTATGTCCTTAGGCAGCTGGCATTATTATCAGATAATTGAAAGCGTTAAACCAATTCATATGCCCTATAGAAAAATTTGTGCTTCAGATAAACTATATGAAATTCCACCCGAAGACGAATAATCAAAAATACATCAAATTGAAGATAGGTCAGATTTCTCTCACGATTGGCGTAGCTGCTACTTCAGTTGTGGGATTCGTTGCTCTGAATGCTATATCTAGTTAATCTGGATCCAAAATAAGAAAGATGGTACCATAGTATCGTCGAGTCCTTAGATTTTTTTCTTGAAGATTATTTCAAGAACAGAGTTGTTAATTGTTGTAGACAGGACAGAGATCTTGCTTGGATTTACGTCACAAGGTATTTCTTTGTAGAAGGCTTTACCTCCTTTTGTTATTTTAAGTTTTATCATTCCATCCACGACATCATACGAAACATCTTCTTTTTTTACACCAGGAAGAAGCGCCATGACCTTCAGAGTGTTCTTATCTCCGATTACGTCAACCAATGGTTCATCTTCCTGTTGTATTTGATATCTGGGCAGATTGTGACCTTCTTGAAGGTCATGTACAAGTGGACTCGTGTTAATTGACAACTTTACACCTAGTATCCCTCCTCCTACAGTAAAATATCGTCGAGAAGCTTTACCGGAATCATTTAGAATTAAATTCACAAACAGGCCAAGCTCCTTTTGCAGCTCATCTAGTTTCATACAATACTTTGATCAACACTGTTTTTAAATCAATTCTAACAATCATCTGCAATAATCCTCCTGCCTCTTGCTTTTTAATTTTGATTATGGTTCCATATTACAGAAAAAACTATCATACATAGTTATATTGCTAGTCTTTCCTTCATTACCAATTGTTAATCAATTCAGAACGGACAGAGGTATTTCACGGCAATGAAAATGTCCTGAAGATATGGACAAAATGTGTCAATAACACAGAGCAAGAGATGAATATCTATCTGGACTCTGCTGGTCCTTCGCTATATGAGATCCCCGACTACAAAAAGGCGCTAATGTTTTTAAAAAGCAGGGGTACCAGAATCAAGTGTATTACTGAAATTACAAGAGATAACGTTGATCTTTGCAAGAGGCTCCTAAAGATAATTCCGGAGCTTAGGCATCTTGATGGAATCAAGGGTGGATTTTCTGTAAGCGAAAAAGAATATGTGTCATCTGTTATGACTAAAGAATCAGTTCCCATGACACAAGTAATATACAGCAGCGTAGAGCAGCTAGTCGAAGAACAACGATATATTTTTGATACATTATGGAACAAATCAATTCCTGCTGAACGAAAGATAAAGGAAGTAGAGGGTGGACTAGAACCAGAATTTCTTGATGTAATATACGATCAAAAGAATGGCATAGAGGTAATCATAGATATAGTTAGAAGAGCAAACAAGGAAGCCTTGTTGCTTATGCCAACCAGTCGAGCGTTGGCTCATCTACACAGATTAGGATTAGTTGAAGAGCTGATAAAATTGGCCAGTAAGAAGAGTTCAGAAATTAGAATAATCTGCCCAATTGATGATGAAAACTCGAGCCTAATAGAACACATGTTATCGTCTTCAAGTGTGAGGTTTCTAAAAGGTGACAATGCCCACGCCGGCATGATACTTGTAGATGACTCCAAGTTTGCTGTCTTTGAAATAAAGGACTCGAAGGCAAATCAGCTCTTAGATACAATCGGCTTTACAATATATTCAAACAACAAAGCAAGTCTTTATTCGTTCAAATCATTTTTTGAGTCGCTATGGAATCTCAATGAATTAAACGAGAAACTAAAACGAAGGGATGAAGAACAGTCCGAATTTATCAATATTGCAAGCCATGAGTTGAAGACTCCAATTCAGACAATTCTTACGTATTCAGAATTGTTGCAAGATGGCAACGAAAGTACAGAATATGAGGAGGCAATATTGAGAAATAGCAAGAGGCTACACAGACTAGCAAACAACCTGCTGAATTTAACAAAGATCCAAAATAAGCTGTTAAAGCTTGAAAAGGAAGGATTTGATCTCAATGACTCTGTATTGACTGTCATAAAAGATTTTCAGTACCAATTTAGAAATCATGAACTTTTAAAAAATGTCAAGATATTGTTTAACAAGTCAGGATCCCTTTACATTAATGCCGACAAGGAGAGACTGATTCAGGTTATTTCCAACCTGATAGACAATGCACTTCGATTTACAAGTGAGGGAAGTATAACTATAACAGCAGAAGAAAAGAAATCAGATAATTTGATCCAAGTCAATGTTAAAGATTCTGGTTCAGGTATAGAGCCAGAGATTATGTCCAAATTGTTTTCAAAATTTGTCAGAAGACAAAAGTCAGGAACAGGATTGGGATTGTATATTTCAAAGAACATAATCGAAGCCCATGGTGGTAAGATATGGGCTAGAAACAATTCAAACGGCAAAGGTGCCACTTTTTCATTTACTCTGCCTATCTAGGTGATATAATAACAGGAAATCCATACTTTTTTCAAGCACAACAAATTTCCACATTCGACCGCTATCTGAAAACCGCTTGTCCAATTCCCTTGTCAGTTTTAATTGCAAAAAATCCAGTAAGGGTAATACCAGATACATTCAGGCATAAATTTAGGTTTAAAAGAAGCCCAAGATGGATTTTGTCATGCCGAAATCGAGTACGTATTTTCCATCATCGAGTTTCTTGTTTGATGTACTTGCAAATTTAAATGGCATTGATGCGACATTTCTTCAGACTTGGAGCCACATTCTAGACAGATCTGTTGTATAGCTCTCATACATCCTGCGCACAAGGAATATTTTACTAGAGTTCCTCCGCATTTTCTACAGGAATCATCTGGCATAATGAATCCACCGTTCAACATTTTTTATACGAGATGGCTTTATTCTCATTTTATTCTATTTTTGTGTAATAGTTAATAAATCTCACTCACCAATCCAGTAAGTAATATTTTTATCTAAAATTGTTCTATCCTAAATAATAACGACATTGCACACAAGTTGAACTAAATAGCATCGACAAGCTTTGTAATCACGCGATATTAGCAAGAAATTCTTTCTTAAACTAGCAATGCAGGCCTGAATTGGGATTAATGCCGATGTATCACAATTGTTTTGAATTCACAAGCTACGAATTTAGTCACTATGAACATTATGATTAAGATTTACAAATTTAATTAATTCATGGTATTGCTCTAAGAAATCTTGACCCTTTTCTGTTACGATAAAATATGAGCCTTCTCTAGCCAATTTTGTAACTAGGCCAAGTTCTACTAATGTTCCAATGTGTTTTGTGGCTAAACGCGAATCGAGGTTTGCTCTATGGGTAAGATATGTCTTTTTTAATGGGCCCCCAGATAAATTCACTAGAATGCTTTCGAAAATCTTCAATGCGCCTCGTTTGTCTAGGAACATTTTATTTGGCGAAAAGTTAGAGGACACCTAGATCACCATTCACGTTGAGTATACATTAATCAGACCCGGAACTTTCAATGAGTTAGTTTTCATGCCTAGAATCGAGCACATAGGCAACCTTTTAAGGATATGCGAACATTTGCCTGAAAAAAGATTGTAGAAAAATTTTCAGAATAATGTTGCTTATTCCTTTAATAGATCAATCATAATGAATAGTCTAATGACATACAGCATATCAGGAAGAAGGGACGAGCTAAGAATCATGACTGACTTGATGATAAACATGCTTGAACCGACACGCACCACACACTTGCTATACAGAACAAATCTTAGTTACAGCCAATTAAAGAAATATCTCTCCTCCCTGCTGAATATGGGTTTGATAGAAGAGAGAATCGAACCCTATCGTGCATTTAGCGTTACGGAAAGAGGGAGAATCTTCTTGGATATTGTTGGTGCTGAGTTTGGTCAAAAATCAGGATTGGCCACAAGGTCAAGATACCCCGAAGTGGTGACTCAGGATCGTAAATCTTGGTTAACTGAAGTTACGGTGTAGTATCAGTCCCACCTATTTTTTCATACTCACAATATGAAGGGCTTATCCTCCGTTTCGAATTTTCTCTACAGCACGCAAGAAAATTCATGCTGATTCTAAACGATAATATTGCAATAATTTAAGATATGGGATTTTTGTTTTGTAAAATTGCATTATGATAACTGTGTTCCTCTACGAAAGCTAGGCATAATTCTAGATAAAAAAATATAGAAGAATATTAGCCTCACGATAAATACATACGAGCAAAAGATAAAATGATGAGGAATTTAGCTGCAGGAACACATCAGGCCATACTGTTTTCTGCAGGGGTGTAGATACATGAATAAATCGAAACATGTATTTGAATCTCTTTTAGTTCTCCTAATCGTTATTCTTTCTATTCCAGCTGTATCAGAAAGTAATAACATGATTCCACAGGCTTCATCATTACAACTACTTTCAACAATATCACTTGATCCAACAAGCGGACCTGCAGGCACCACCGTTACCATTACAGGTTCACTGTTCTTGCCTGGCTCTGTTGTTACTATATCGTATGATGGTACCGCTGTTGCTACGACTCCTGCAACCATAACAACTGACTTGAGTGGGGGATTTTCAGCAACATTTACAGTCCCAGCATCAACTGCAGGATCTCACACTGTTAGTGCAAAAGATGCTGCATCAAACTCGGCTTCAGCACAGTTTACCGTAACAACCCCATCGGTATCACTAAATCCAACAAGTGGACCTACAGGTACATCTGTTCAAGTTACAGGCAGTAACTTTGTAGCAAACTCTGGTATCATTGTAAAATTAGATGGTACAAATCTATCTACTACACCAGCTACAATAACAACCACCTCGACTGGAGGTTTTACCGCATCAATTACAATACTATCAACATCAGCTGCAGGGCTTCATAATGTTAGTGCCACAGATGCATCAGCTAACTCGGCTTCAGCACAGTTTAACGTAACAGCCACTATCCCATCTGCTCCAACAAACCTCTCTGCAACAGCCGTTTCACCGTCACAAATTAATCTCATCTGGACCGCACCGACAAACAATGGCGGTTCTGCAATAACAGGCTACAAAATCGAGAGATCAACTGATGGCGGAACTACATGGGGTACCATTGTAGCTAGTACCGTCAATTCATGGTATTCTAATTCCTTTCTTTCAGCAAATACGACCTATACATACAGAGTATCAGCTATAAACGCAATAGGAACAAGTCTGCCTTCTAGTACAGCTTCTGCGACTACCAGCCCAGCAACTGTACCAGACCCGCCAAGATACCTATCTGCTACTACAGTCTCACCATCGCAAATCAATCTCTCCTGGTGGACACCAGTAAACACTGGTGGTTCTGCAATCACTGGATATAAAATCGAGAGATCAACCGATGGTGGCACTACATGGAATACTATAGTAGCAAATACAGGCAGTGTATTATACATTAACCACTATTCGAATACCGGACTCTTGCCAAGTGCCACCTATACATACCGAGTATCAGCTATAAACGCAATAGGAACAAGTGCGCCTTCTAGTTCAGCTTCTGCAACAACGAGTCCTGCTACCACACAAGCATCTATATCCCTCAGTCCAACAAGCGGAAACGCTGGCACAACTGTCACAGTTATTGGTAGTAACTTTACAGCCAACTCTGGTATCACAATATCATATGACGGTACCGCTGTTGCTACGACTCCTGGAACCATAACAACGAGCTCATCAGGAGGATTTTCAGCTGCATTTACAGTACCGACATCAGCTGCGGGATCTCACACCGTTAATGCAAAAGATGCTGCATCAAATTCAGCTTCGGCACAATTTACCGTAACAACTTCAACAACATCTACATTGGGTGTGAAAACACAGGACAAAAATGGCAATACAATAACAGGTTTCTACGTCTCACTATCTCAGGGTGGAACGGTTGTAGCATCAGGCTTCTCTCCAGTCAACTTTACTGTAAATAACGGTGCACAATATTCACTTGCGGTCTCAGACTTTGGTAATTATACGTTTGATCACTGGTCAGATACTGGTACCACCACAAACCCAAGACCCATATCAATTACCACAGATACATACATAACTGCAGTTTACAGAATCGCAGCAATTTCGCTGAATCCATCATCAGGAACCGTAGGTACAGCAGTAACAGTTACAGGTACCTCTTTTCACTCTAGCTCTACCATTACGATAAGATATGACGGTGCTACAGTTAATACGACCCCGTCTGTATTAACAACAAACTCGGGTGGAAACTTTACAGGATCATTTACTGTACCCTCCCCGTCAAGTATGGGATCTCATACTGTTAATGCGACAGACGCGGCAGCCGCTTCATCTACAGCGCAATTTACTGTAACTGCAGGACCGTATATATTGCTGAATCCGTCGAGTGGACCTTCGGGCACAGTAGTAAAAGTTACAGGCAATAATTTCTCACCCAATAGTGCCATAACTATAAAATATGATACTTCACTTGTTAACACCACTCCGGCAGTCATAACGACTGACTCGGCTGGAAGCTTTACGGGAACTTTTACAGTGCCATCATCTACTACAGGATCTCACACTGTTAGTGCTGCAGACGCATCAACAAAATCAGCTTCAACACAATTTACTGTAACAACCACATCTACATTGACTGTAAACACACAAGACAGAGTTGGCAATGTCATAACAGGTTACTTTATCTCAGCATCTCAGGGTGGAACGGTTGTAGCATCAGGCTTCTCTCCAGTAACCCTTACTTTGAATAATAACGAACTATACTCACTTGGAGCTGGAAGCTATCCACCATATATCTTTGATCACTGGCAGGATACAGGCCTCAGAGATAACCCAAGATTTGTATCGATAAACGCGAACACACAGGTAGCTGCAGTTTATAGAACAACAGCTATATCATTGAGTCCCTCAACAGGACCTGCAGGTACGACTGCTACAGTTTCAGGTAATACTTTCTCGCCCAATTCAGCAGTCACAATATCATATGACGGTACGGCCGTTGCTACAAATCCAACCACGATAACAACTGACTCGACAGGAAACTTTACGGGAGCAACATTTACAATACCAGCATCTACTGGTGGAGCACATCAGGTTCAAGTATCGGATGGTAAAGGTCATACATACTGGGATTCATTCGTCGTTGGTCCTAGCGCAGCTATCACACTTTATCAAACTTCAGGAAACACTGGTGATGCAGTAAAGGTTACAGGTACTCACTACTCACCATACTCACAAGTCAGTATATACTTTGATACCATTCTCCTTGAAAACACTGTATCAGGCGACGCATCCGCTAATCCAGCAACCATATCAACTGACTCCACAGGAGGCTTTACCGCAGATATCCAAGTACCCTATTCAACTGCAGGAGCTCATAATGTTAAAGCTACAGACCAGAGTAATAGTGATGCCAAGAGCCTTACAGTCAAACCAGCTTCCTTACTGTTCAATCCATCAACAGGACATACTGGTACAACAGTAAACTTCCACGCTAGCGGCTTTGCAGCCAATTCAGCTATTACCATAACATTTGATGGTACACCTGTTGCAACTACTCCATCTCCTCTAACTACCAGTTCTGAAGGTGAGGCTCCAGGATCGTTTACGATACCCACTAGTGCTACAGTTGGAGCACATCAGATACAAATATCAGATGCCAGCGGTAACACATATTCTACTTCATTTACTGTCACTAGTACTAGTACCCCAGTGTTTAGTACTCAAAACATAGTAACAGGACTTGGTTCGCAGACAGACGGAATAGCCTTCATTCCAGACAATGGGCCAGGGTTAGATGGCTCTGGTGCGTTTATGGTTATTCTAAAGAATGGAACAGTAATAATAGTAAAGAACATGGGCGGAACTTTTGTAAAACAGTCAGTACCATTTGTAACTGTACCAACCGTACAAGGTTTTGCAGGAGACGACGAAGGACTTTTGGGAATAGCAATAGATCCAAATTGGTTAACTACACACCAGGTTTACTTTTATGCTACAGAAAGTATCAATGGAGTATTACAGGACCAGGTTGTCAGGTACACTGCTACAACTGACTCTTCTGGAAATATAATAGCAGATACTACAAAGGGTAAGGAGCTCATACTTGGAATCCCAGGCGCTCTTGCTCACAATGCAGGGCATATGAAGTTTGATTCTCAGGGAAATCTCTATGTCGCCACAGGGGATCAATTTATCATACCACCTGGTACTCCAGCACAGGACCTGACATCGTTAGATGGAAAGATGTTAAGGATAACTCCACTTGCAACCCCAGGTTCTAATGGCCTTCTTTATTCCATTCCAAGTACAAACCCATTTGTTACAAGCACTGACCCAACAGTGAAAAAAGAGATCTACAGTTATGGCCTAAGAAATCCTTGGACTTTTGATATAGATTCCCAGACAGGTAAGATATACGTCAATATGGTGGGATATAATACTTGGGAATCCATTTTCGATTCCACCACTCCATCCAATTTTGGATGGGAGCAATATGAAGGACCGACAATTGGAAATCCGGAAAATCTTGCAAACTATAAAGAGCCAATATACTGGTATCCGCATGCTGGACTAGAGCCAACCAGCGGATTCGCTAATGGTCTTGAAGCAATTACTGGTGGGGCATTCTATCACTCTACTGGGACCCAGTACCCATCACAACTTCAAGGTGCTTACTTTTTTGGAGATTTTGCAATCGGCTATATAGTAGCTGTTCTTCCAACTAATGCCAATCCGCCGCAGGTAGACCCAGCTACAGGAGTTCCAAAGGCACAGGTACAAACAGTCATGTCAGGTCTTACTTTGGCTCCAATAGACATGTCGGTATGGAATGGAAAACTCTATTACGTTACTCTGACAGGAAGCGTAGCTGTACTAAACTACAGTTAACCGGGATTTTTTCTACAAATAAGTTCAAAGACAGTAAAAAATGGTTTTGGCTCCTTCAATGCGCTGATTATATCTGGAAACAGGTGTCTTGACGGCATATCGAGGAGCCTTTGTCTTTGTAATGTTTACCGATAAAGGCAAACCAGGAACAAGTTGATACAAAGATGATTTGTAAAGGATTTCATCTTATATCACTAACAAAACCTTTTGGAAGGGTAAAAAATGTGGGTTTTGTGCTGAAATGAGGGGTTGGTTTTGATGGGGCAACCTCATTTGTTGGTTGGTAGGAAACCCACAACCTACTACTATACGTTTTTCTCATAGCTGATAAAGTCATTGTTAGAATGTTCTATTAGATTATACTGTAGAAAGTCTACGTCAATTTTATTGTCATGAAAGAGAATTTGTAATTAGATGAAAACTCTACATCTCTCAACAATTATCTCTGCAATAGCTGGACTTGCAGTCATTCGAGGCGCTTATCCGTTCTCATCGAACATCAACGGGCACAACGAATGTTACTCATCAATGCTACACAAATTTTATTTGATATCCGAAACATTTTGGTTATTAATCTATAGGTGCGGTGCATGTCCAATTGAATGATGATAAAACTGAGTTCTCTGATGGTATTGCTTGGCAAGGAAAGTCTAGCTCGGTTGAATCAGTTGACGGTAACTACAGGAGATGGGGCAATAGAGGATGGTTTGAAATTATTAATAACATACTTACAGAGTCGTGGAATGGATCCATGAAGACTCACATTATGAACAAGTGTAATTTGAATTCAAGACAAGTAGAAAATTACCTACATTTTCTTTTGACCCGTAGATTGCTTGCGACACATCAAAAATCTACTGCCTCAAGACGAGCAATTTACAAGACAACAGAATTAGGAAGAAAGTATGTTGAAATATTCAAACGGATGGATGAGTTTTTTTCAATACCTCCATTGTAGCAAAAAAATGAGTTGGTATTAATCCGGGTCTTGGTTCCATTGAAAGTGTGCTAAAGTAAATACGAACTTATACATTCCTTGAAGAATATGACACAATTGTCACAAACTAATTTAGTATTGATTTGTAGCAATTTTTCTGCATATTAAGATACTTCAAGATATTCCAAATAACAAATAATGAAATTCACTTTCAGTCTGGAATATTACAATAACCAAACCTAAATTGCTGGTAGGCTAAAGGAGAATGTGGCGCCATTCTTACCATCATTGTTCTCTGCCCATATCTCTCCCCCATGTGCTTCTATGATATTCTTACAGATATATAGTCCAAGTCCAGTTCCCCTGTCTGACTTTGTGGCAAATTTTGAAAAGAGAATTGGGATTATCTGGGAGTCAATTCCGGTACCATTATCCTTGATACTGACTAATACGTGGCTGTTCTCTCTCTCTGAGGAAACCAAAATTTTCCCTTCTTTAGTGAACTTTATTGCATTATGCAAGAGGTTGGAAATGACCTGTGTTATTCTGTCTCTGTCTGCTTCTACATAAAGATCATTACTGCCAGGTCCATGTATCAATTCTACATTCTTGCTTTCTATCTGACTTCTTGAATCTCTTATAGCAATTGAGAGTGCCGAGTTTATGTCAAATTTTTCTTTGTTTAGCTTGAGTGTTCTACTCTCGATTCGTGTAACACTTAGTATGTTTTCGGTTAGCTGTTGAAGCCGTTTTGCGTTACGTGTTATTATTTTAATCTCCTCATTGCTATTGCCCAACTCCGATTCTAAAAGCTCCGCGTTTACCAAGATCGGCATAATGGGAGTACGTAATTCATGTGCTGCTATGTTAATAAATTCAGTTTGGATTATAAGTTGTCTTTGAATTGATTTGAAAAAATCTGATGTTATGATTTTCCTTGCTTCGGATTCTCCAGAACCAGCTATGATGGGATCTTGAATAGCTTTTCTGATCATTTCTTCTTCCAAGTTTGTTTCTCGAAGAATTTGAATGAATCTTTCAAGTGCTTCAAGACCTCTGTTGACCCTGATGTTTGCCTCTCTATGAACCGCTTCTTGGTTCAGACGTGTCCTAATTAGATCATGTTTGGTTTGGATCATAGCGGTTGTTTCTTTTAGGTTTTCCCTTACTTGCGCAATTTTCTCACCTCTTTTTTGAAGCATTTCTTCACGACCGTCAAACGCTCTCTTTTTTACACTCTCTACTTGCATCCTGATTTGATCTTGAATTCTTGAAACCATGTTTTCATGTTGAATTATTCTGTTTCCTAGTTTTGTTTGATTCAAATGTTGCCTCCTTTTTTCTGCTGTAAAGCATTGTTTAGATCTCGCATCATCTCTAACTCATTCTTTCTGTAGCTTTCTTCATCAATTATACCATTTTCATAATCCAGGTTTAACTTGACCAATCTTGATTTGAGAATTCGTATCTGTTCTTCTGAAAATCCCTGGTCTGCAAGACGATTACACTCGTTTAACAAAGAGTCGAATGTCAATTTCAGTATGAAAAAGGTAATAAGAATTCCAATCACCTCAACAGAACGAGTAGGGTGCCCAAGGACCGCTCTCATGAATCACGAGTCCCCCGTCTTTATATTTTGATTTCAATTTGCTAATGGCTGCATTGAATTCTTCACGATCCTCTTTGCTTACCAGATAAGCTGCATTCAAGATTACCTGGCTGAGATCCGTCTTCAGCAAACAGCTGTCATCAGACAATTTCGTAAGATGACGATGAATTTCTCCAGACATTTTATCAATCTGTTTTAGCTTTTCGATCTTGATGGCTTCATCCATCTTCATTTTTAGAAAGTAGGCTGTCCCTTGGCTTGTATTGGAAATACCACTCTTTAGCTTTCTTATCTCAGAATTATTTGATAGTTTGCTGCGGCCTTTATCGTTATCAATAATTATCTTGATGCCAAATTCGTCTTTATGCCTTAATTTGGATATCTTTACCGTGAAGTCCTTGTGCGACTTTACCAATAGTTTCTTTACTCCGTAGTCTGTCATCACTATGATTCCAAACCGTATTGGCAGGGAAGTGCCAATTTTTCTTGAAGCCTCTACGACTCTTTGATGCGCAACTATGTTGTCAACGTTTGGCTGCATTTCCTTCAATGGTATCTTACTTACTACCGCGCTAATATCATTGTGAGAGATTGTGTAAACATTACTATCGAATAGGCCTATGTTTCCAAACTCTTCCTTTGCCTTTCCTTCTAGAATGCAGTAGACATACCTTCCATCAACCATGGTTAATGTGATCCCTATCTTTAGAGTTAGATTTCTTTCTAGTAGGTACGGCAGATAATGTGGCCAAGAGGTTGAGCACAATTAGGTCGATATCTGCGACGGAGACTGTTATGTGACCTGCTAACACTGTTCCTTTATCTAATAGTCGGTCAAATACATCCACTAGCGATACATTGTTCAAGTCACCTCTTTCTGACTTTAACAAAGAGGTAATGCTAACATCAAGCTCTCCGTCATTGAGCCCAAATTCTTTTGAAATTTCTGTGATTTTCTGCTTAATTTGAATAAAGGCAAGCCCCAATCGCTCAACTTCTTCTACAGAAAGAGTTCCGGATTCAACTCTTCTTAATGCCTGTCTTTCCAGGATCTGACGCAGCAATTCAACAATAGTTAGTACCAGTTTTGAAAGACCTTTCTGAAGTTTTT
>MNJS01000018.1 GCA_001920395.1 Thaumarchaeota archaeon 13_1_20CM_2_39_20 | reverse complement strand
TGTTGGAGTATTTGTAAATTCCTTAAATGATTTTGGAATATGAATTTCTTCATGCACAAAGATCGGTTGATTAGCTATTCTTGTCAAATTCCAATCGAAAGGCATTGAGTATGAGACTTGTAGTTTTGGTGGATCGAAATTGAAATCACCATTAATCTTGTCATAATATGAGATAACAGTAGAATTGTAAGTATCGCCGGTGTATGTGATAACGTGATTGGAGATATCACCTACGCTAAGATAAGAATCCCATTTTGGTGTCTGATCTGGTGTGAATATGTTCTTGTCATAATCGATTGCAAATAATTCAATGTGAATATGATACAAGCCACCCTCCCCAAGTGCATCTGCCAAAACTGGTATTGGACCACCTTCTTGGTTTACCCACGCATTAAGAAATGGTTCCTGATCACCGTAGATTGTCCATTTTCCTGGCGTATTAGTCGGAGTTACATCAAGCGTTAATTCACCTGTATGAGTATGGAAAAGATCTCTCATGAGTAGCTTATCATATTTTGTGATTGTAATGAAAAAGGAATCGTGCACAATTGTTTCGTTTGTGTTGGCATCAAAAAGTCTCATATAGATTTCTCTCGGTTGAGAGGTGTCCGAAGTTATGATAGGGGGGGAGAGTTTTATAAAAAGTTGAACGTTTCTGTTCCCAACCGACGCTGGGGGAAGATTCTCTTGTGTGAACCCATCACCAAATGCACGATATGGTATTGATGATACCATAACTGAGAAAATTAAAAATGCAAATAATGAAGTCCTAAAAGTCCTCCTCAAGTATCTGAACCTACTTTGAACAGGCTTCACATTATATTTAACCGTTCGTGATATACTCACTAACATTAAATTATAATCACTAAATAATTGGTGTATGAAGAATTGGAAAAAATATTCATTGGTTTTCGTTGCAATCGGAATTATTTCTTTTATTTCAATTAGTTTTCTTGTACATCCTCAACAAAACTTTGCCATAGCTCAAAATTCCCCAGATGGAAATGGCGCAAATAAAATTTCAAAAACTATTTTTGTAAGTAATTCTTCCTCTGTTCCAATTAGTTCCACAGCCGGAACCGCCTCAATTTCTAATCCAACTGGCATTATGTACACAACGAAGTTTGAATGTGGTTCAATTTATGCAGGAGAGGGGCCTCTTCGACCTGGTCATTACGATACAGATGTCAGCATCTTCAATAAGCAGAAATTTAAGACAACAATGCTTTGGAATGCGATTGTAAATAATGGATCTGCCTCTAACGCAATACTATTAAATTTGAATTCTGAGAGCGCTACAGCGATAACTTGCCAAGACATAAGGAAGGTCATAGGCAACTATAATGGAAACTTTCTCGAAGGATTTATCGTAATTAATGTTCCATTAGATTCGGTCTTACAATCGTCGAAAGGTAGCGTCATCCCAACTATTTCAGGAAATGATATCAACCTTCTCGAGGTACAAGCATTCTACACTGCAAATGCACTAGATGTTCTTCCTCATGAGATCATAGTAGACAAGATCTCATTTTATATAATACAGGATCGAAGCGGAAAGATTCCACAGGATATGTTGCGAAAAACTCTAGATATATCCATATCATCTGGACTCAATGAAATATCTGATACGGAAAAAAAGGTCAAAGATGCTCTTGCAAAACAATACAACTTGTCTGATAATGACTTGCCAAAAATAGTAGTCAGGATAAAGAGTGTCTCGGTTGGAGTAGGTGTTCTAATTGATGACCATGCCATCTCATTATCTACAGTAAAGCCTCAGTTAAGTTCAGAGTAAAATAAATAATAAAAAGAGAATCGAGGTCTAGAGTTTTGGAATTCCTCTATACCTTGTTGTGAACACTACAATGCTGATTACAGCAATTGCAAGAACTATCGGTGCAACTGGACCGAATTCCGGTGTTGCAGTATTGTTACTTGCAGTCATGTTTGTTGTGTTTATCATGTTTGTTGTGTTTGTCATGTTTGACATAGTTGCTCCGCCTACAATTACTTGAGCTGTCATCCATGGATGGACAATACAAAAGTAATCATATGTGCCTGCATTCTGGAAGGTAAATTGGAATGTGCCTCCTGGTTTGATTAAACCGCCACTATCAAACGCTGTTCCAGTTTGATTGTCTGATGGCTTTCCGCTTGTCACGGTGTGACTGACGGTATCAGTATTTTTCCATGTTACCTGTGTTCCTGGTGCAACAGTCAGTGGATTTGGATTAAAACAGTTATTTGCAGCAACACAGTCTGCTGTTTGACTAGCACCTGCGCCTTTTGCCATATCTACCTCATTTGCTGTTTGTCCAAATGCTGGTGCTACACTAAGAATAGCAACTAGAGCCAAAACACCAAATAGTGCGCCCATTGGTTTTGACTTCATTGTTGGATATGACATAGAGCCATTATAAAAAGCCTCAAATCGATTCTCTGAGAATATACATGACTTAATAGCGTGCTGTAATCGTGGTCGTCTGGCATAGTTATTTGCTCTAGGAATAATCCTTTTAAAAATTGAATAAAAAGAAAATTAGGTTTTTAGAGTTTTGGTATTACTCTAGTCTTTGTGGTCAACACTACGATGCTAACTACAGCTATTGCTAGAACTATTGAAGCAATTGAACCAAATTCTGGAACAACGTGGAAGCTTACCATGTCACCCTTTGGACCAGTCCATGTTGATGGATCTGTATTTGGTAATCCAACTCCATTGAAAGTGACAGTGATATCTACGGGATCAGAAGATGTCAACGCAGACGTAGTCTGTGTGTCAAGACCTGTGTGTGTGTGTCCAGTCGGATTGTCCAATATACTTTTTCCATCTTGTGTGACAGTTATCGCATAGTTCTGATGCTTTATGTTGTTTCCACTCGAATCTGTAAAGTTCAGAGATATCGTCAGTGGTTGGCCACTTGTTGGTGCTGCCGGTGATGTGTCTATCATGACCATTTCTGATTGATCACTAGACATTGCTTGTAGCATAGTCATGTTCATAGATGGATTAGGAGTAGGCGGTGGAGCACCTGAAGCTGAAACAATTACTTGAGCTGTCATCCATGGATGGACAATACAAAAGTAATCATATGTGCCTGCATTCTGGAAGGTAAATTGGAATGTGCCTCCTGGTTTGATTAAACCGCCACTATCAAACGCTGTTCCAGTTTGATTGTCTGATGGCTTTCCGCTTGTCACGGTGTGACTGACGGTATCAGTATTTTTCCATGTTACCTGTGTTCCTGGTGCAACAGTCAGTGGATTTGGATTAAAACAGTTATTTGCAGCAACACAGTCTGCTGTTTGACTAGCACCTGCGCCTTTTGCCATATCTACCTCATTTGCTGTTTGTCCAAATGCTGGTGCTACACTAAGAATAGCAACTAGAGCCAAAACACCAAATAGTGCGCCCATTGGTTTTGACTTCATTGTTCTCTGTAATCGTCTGACTGCTATAAAAACATGCTTCAATTTCTTTCAGATAGAATATCTTTATCTTACACCTCTCTCCACACCAGGCATCTGAAAATTCTACTTTTAGAGAGATTGGTCATTTATACTTTAGTGTCAAGGATCTATCGGACCAATTCTACGTATGAAATCAATGAACTGTAAGCAGATTATTTTCGTCTGTTAATGTTTTTGTTGAAAATAGTCCAGCATGTTTTGCTATCAATGTTCCTACAAATATTGCAACCATGAGCATAACTATAGTTCCTGAAGGAGCCAGATTAAAATAATATGATGTAGTTATTCCGGCAATTGTTGCTATTACAGATATAGAAATAGAAATTATGATTGTTTTTTTGAATCCTTTACCCATCATTATACTAGTTATGTTTGGTAATACTATCAGCGCGGATATCAGTAAAATTCCAACCAGTCGCATTGTTGCAATTACTGTAACTGCCGCCAAGGCTACAAAGAGATAATTTAGTTTTTCAATGGGTATCCCGTGCACTTTTGCTTGTTCTTCATCGAATGTGAAATGTATCAATGGTTTTCTAATTGCAATCAATGTCACAATTACGCCACAACTTATTGCTAAAATTAGTAATGTATCTTGCATACTTGTTAACAAGATGCTCCCAAAGAGGAAGCTAAAGAGATCAATAGTGAACCCATGTGATGCACTGACTAGCAACACTCCCATAGCAAGGCCAGCCGAGAATAATACAGCGATGGCTGCATCTCCAGATATTTTGGTACTTTTTCTTAATTTTGTAATTCCTAATGCAGTTGCAACACAAACAACAGTTGCGGTCCAAATTGGATATATGTTAAGAAAGAATCCAAGAGCTATACCGCCAAATGCCGTATGGGAAAGAGCATCTCCAAAAAGAGAGTATCTTTTCAATACCAAGAACAAGCCCATTATCGAACAGCAAATTGCTACTACAATACCTGTGAGAAGAGCTCTTTGCATAAAACCATACGACAAGATATCAAAATTCATGTAAATCACATATCGTGTTTATGCATATGCAGCTGCATGGCCGATTCTGAATATGTTTTAAGCAGATCCTTGTTTGCAAAAAATTCCTCCTTTTCACCATGGAAGAATAAGTCTCTATTCATACATGCTATTCTAGTTGCCAAATCTGAAATTGCATTAAGATCATGCGAAGACCACACTATGGTGATCTTGTTTTCCTTGTTTATTTTTTTGAGTACTGCATAGAATTTATTTTGCACATCCATGTCTACTCCAGTTACAGGTTCATCCAATATCATCAATAACGGTTCTTTGACAAGAGCTTTTGCGATAAAGGCTCGCTGCTGTTCGCCTCCTGATAATTCGCTGATTCTCCTGTCCTTGAATGATTCCAATCCTACAATCTTAAGTGCCTCTTCTATTTTTTCACTGTCCTTGCTAGATGTTTGAAATATTCTGTTCCAACAGCATCCACAACTCTGTATCAATGCAGCGCCCTTAGCTAACTTTTTCCTTGATAAAGTTCCCATTGAAACAACGTCGTAAACAGTTGCAGGAAAGTTTGGTTCAAAATTTACTTTTTGTGGAACATATCCTATCATTGAAAGTAGCGAGGTGTACTGATTTCCTTCGTATCCAAACAACTTGATTCTACCCTGATAACTTTGCAATCCAAGAATAGCTCTAAACAGTGTGGTTTTACCTGCCCCGTTTGGTCCAACAATGCCCAGAAGGTCTCCCTCTTGAACACTAAAGCTGATCTTATTTACTGCTAGAACTCCGTTATGATTTACTGAAACATTCTCTACATCTAGTGCGTTCACTGGCATTCTAAGGCCGTCCTCAGATTATGTAGGTTCTCATACCATTTATCCAGATACGTCTTTCCAGCTTTCTGGTCGGTTTCATTTATTCCTTCAAGAGGATTCAATACTAAAACTTGTGCACCTACCTCACCAGCTAGTGTATTGGCAAGCCTGGGGTCTACCAAGGCTTCAGAAAATATCACTTTCACGTCCTTGTCCTTTGCAATTTGTATAACTCTCTGCATATCTTGTGGAGGCACATCTGCTTCTGGTGCAATTCCTGTTATCCAGACATCATGTACTCCGTATCTATTTGAAAAATAATTGAATGCGTTATGAAATGATACAAAAGTGTCTTTTTTACAGTTTGACAGTCCAGTTTTTATGTTGTTATCCAGAGCAGCTAATTTTGCAATGTATGCACTTGCATTGTCCTCGTAATATTGAGCATTTGCAGGATCGGCTTTTTCCATAGCATTTTTTATATTTGTGACCTCTTGCTCTGCAAGTATGGGATCATTCCATACATGTGGGTCCATTCCCCCCTGAGCTAAAATTTCCTTGTCGTCTTCAGCAGCATCTGCTTTCAGTAGAGTGATACCTTCTGTGGCCTTGACAAATGTCATATCTGAGAATTCTCCGGATGAGTTGAACTTGGAAATGTATGCCTCCATACCACCCCCATTATAGATGAAAAGTTTTGTTCCCTTTAGTTCTTCAATCTGCTGAATACTTGGTTCCCATGAATGTGGTTCGTTTCCAATTGGAAGAAAGCTATAAACTTGAGCTTTGTCACCGCCCACGTTTCTTGCAAATTCATATAATGGGAAAAAAGATGCGGCCACTTTGAGTTTTGTTGCACCTGTAGTATTCTGAATGGGATTCTGCGTAGTCTTGGATTGCTCAAAAATATTGGTATTCATCGATACAGCAAAAACTGCGATTACGACAGATGCAATTATCCCGCCAATTATAGCTGGTCTCTTTCCTGCATTCAATAACCAATTTTGCGCGTCTGTTATTAATAAATCTACAAAATATTAATAATTTTTATTGCTAACCTTATAAGCTAGTTAATAATAACCACGTCATGCCTATTGTTTCCATATCACTTAATGATGAGATTCTTTCTGAAATTGACAGAATTCAAAAAAGTATGGGATTTTCAGGAAGATCGGAAATTATTCGTGCTGGGATAAGAAATCTAATCTCGGAAGAAAAACAGAGAGGAAGTCTTTCTGGCTTTATTCACGCCATATTGATGGTAATTCACGATGAAGACTCTGAGCAGATAGTCACAGGGATCAAACACAACCATGAAAACTTGATAGGAACTCATCTTCATAGCAAAGTGGACGGTAACAGATGCATGGAACTTTTCTTATTGCACGGTGATGCAGACAAGATTAGTGTTATGACAAAAGATTTTCAAACAAACAGGAAGATGCAAAACGTCAAGCTAGTTGCAATGTAGTTGAATTTAGAGCAATTATCTAGATTCCGTTTTCATTTAGAATTAAGGCGAGTAGCGCTGCACGAGTGTCCTTTCCATATTGTGCCTGCTGGAAATATTTTGCTTGTTTTGTTGAATCCAAGTCAGGTGAAATTTCATCTAGGCGAGGAAGAGGATGCATTATTATCGCATCATCCTTCATTTTCTTGACTAAATCGGTACCAATTCTGTAGCTGCCTTTTACCTTAACGTATTCTTCTATATCAGCAAATCTTTCCTTTTGAATTCTTGTTATGTAAACTACATCTAGATCACTGATATTCTCCTCTAGATCCGTTGTCTCAGTATATGCCAATCGTTTTCGTATTTCGTAAGTTGAATCCGATCTGATTTTCAGAGCAGGTGGAGATATTAGACGAACATCGACTTTGTAGTTGCCAAGGGCATATAACAACGAGTAAACAGTTCTTCCATACTTGAGATCACCGACTATGCCCACTTTTAGTCCGTCGATTCGTTTTTTCTCCTTTCTGATTGTATAAATGTCCAATATAGCTTGGGTGGGATGTTCCTCTGTTCCGCTTCCAGCATTTATTAGAGGTTTTTCAGATACCTCTGCTGCGAACCTACTTGAGCCATCAAGTTGGTGGCGCAGTACTACTACATCCGAATAAAGCGACATGATTTTCACCGTATCACCCAAGCTTTCACCCTTCCTTGCGGAAGATGATGAGGCATCGGCTATTCCAATCGAGGTTCCTCCAATTGATGCCATCGCGGCCTCAAAGCTTAATCTTGTTCTCGTGCTAGGTTCAAAGAAGAGATAACCAAGTGTTTTTCCTCGTCCAATTTCACGTCGTTCGTTCGGGCTCATTGTAATTATTTTATCGGTAGCTTGAAAAATCGTCTCAAACTTTTGCTTATCAAAATCACGCACCGAGACAATATCTTTTTGGAAAAAAGTATTGCTCATTGCCGTTCACTATTATATATGAGTGTTATACAAACTATTCCAATGTCAGAGGCAGATCTGATAGTTCGAAAGATCAAGAATGGTACTGTAATTGATCATGTTGAAGCAGGGAAAGGATTGAAGGTCTTAAACGCACTTGCAATTGATGGAAAGGATGGAAATGTGATAACTATAGCACTTAATGTGCCAAGCTCGAAGGTTTCAAAAAAGGACATAATAAAAGTAGAAAATCGCTTCCTAAAAGATTCTGATACAAACAAGCTTGCATTAATCGCACCAAAAGCTACTGTCAATATCATTAAAGATTACAAACTGGTGGAAAAAAGACGAGTTACCCTACCAAATGAGATTGAGCGAATCTTCAAATGTTCTAATCCAGATTGCATCTCAAACAGTGATGAGGATATTGAACCAATAATGGATGTTGTGGATAAGACTGGTCTTGTTCTAAGGTGCAGATACTGTACGAGAATTCTTGATGTTAATGAATTAAAGTACTACTAAGTTACCTTTTTTCTGTTTGTATCTCGTATTGATCGTAGGTGTATTTTCTTGACGTTCCAAATGGTCTGAAAGCTTTTCCGTTGCCATGATAGAATTTAGAAAAGAACTCCACGTAGACCAGCCTAGCTCCCTGAATACCTGGTTCAAAGACTCCTATTATGATATTGAATATGTGACCGATGAAGAGTATGATTGTTCCAAGCACTATGTAAGGAATGGAGTGATGCAATGTCTTTATGAAGATAAAGTCGATGACATCAGCTAGAATAACAGACGCCAATAGGATACCTATGATTCTAGTGTAAGAGAGTATGTGACTTACAATAGAAGGTAATTCCATGACTGCCCTTGGACCCTCTCCTACAAACATCAGTCCTATTCCTCCTACCATCAATCCAACGTAAAATATCCCTTGTACGTGGTGTATTGGATTAATGTGTTGGTGGTGCATTAGCGCTAGTCCTGTCAACACGACGCCCCAACCAAAGACGATCCAGCCTATCTTTGCAATTGCATGCTTTCTCTCGCCTTCTCTGAGGGTGTTTATTATTCCTAGAATTAGACCAAATGTTACCATTCCAAGGCCAACGTATCCGCTAATTAGCAAGAGTTTTCGTAGGCCTAGAATTGGGCTAAATATTGTTCCGTCTGCAGGAAGGTGTAGACCTAAGGCACTGTTGAGGTAGCTGAACAAATAGCCGTTTAGATGGAATCCAAAGTAGAGATTAAACAAGAATCCTAGTATAATGGCTATGATAGCACCTGGAGTCATTGCCTTAGCTAGTTTTACCATTTGCCTTCGTTTCAATATCATCAAAGCAAAACTACGCAAAGGTGTGGGCATGATATTCAGATTTCTTTTTCCGCCCTCGACTCTCCTAATTACCCATCTACAAACTAGTAGGATAACAAGACCGTATCCAGCATCACCGACCATCACTCCATAAAAAATTGGGAAGATCAAACCGAAGATCAGTGTGGGATCGAATTCTTTGCCTTGCGGCAAAGAATAGAATCTAATAAAGGCTTCAAAGAGTCTGAATCTTTTTGGATTATCAAATAGTGTTGGGGGATTTTCGTCTGTTTCCAATTCAAAAAGCATTGTTCCTTTTGTGTTCTTGTCAAATGCACCTTTGAGATGGCTTACCTTTGCTTTTGGAATCCATCCTTCTAAAGCAAATGAGTCTGAAGTTACTCCTAGGTTATCTATTACCTCGAGTTTCTTGTTCTCAATTTCTAATTGTTCCTCAAGGCATATTATGTTAACGTAATGTACCTTGGAGATCTCTGTCAACTGAATGTAAATTCCCTTTAGTTTTTGAGTGATCTCGGTATGTTTAGCCTTTAGATTTTCAATTAGTTGATCCGCCTTTCCTTGGAGTTTTGGTACTGCTTCAATTCTTACATTGTATTCCTGCACAACAGTAGCAAGTGCATGAGGAGGAAAGTTTGGAAATGTAACAAGAACGACGTGTGTAGTGTCCTTTCCCTCTTTTGCATAAAGAAAAACATCTTGGCTGTTTACATCCATAGCCTTCTTGAAGTTAGCGTAGTCCTTTGAATCAACTCTTGCAAAGTAAGAATGTGCGGTTCTAAGTTGTAGGACGTCAAAATCTTCGGGGAAAAACGAGAACTCTTCTACTAGTTTGATGTTGTTTTCAGTTTCCCCGAGTCTTGTGAGAAGATTTTCCTTCTCCCTTTCTAATGTTGCGACCTTGTCATCTATGTCAATAGACTTGGTCGCCAGCATTAGTTGATCCACGGATGTGAATCTCTGACACTGATTCACTTCTACTGGGGGCAATACGGTTCTTAATGCCTTCATTCTAAGAAGCTGATCTGAGACCTGTCTGAAGAGATCATTGTCACGTTCGTTCCTTAACATCGCAGTGACGTCCTTTGAGAGTGGTTCTAGTTGCACCGCATTGAGATCGTGTAAAATTGAGATTATGGTCTGCCTGTTTTTTCGCAGTCCAAGCACTGCGATTCTCTTCATTGGTACTGGTTTTAGAATCAAATCTAAACCTCTCTTAATAAAATATCGATGATCTCGTGCACTGTTTGTGCATCAATTCTAGTAGAAATCGTCTTTGATTTGTTTTTGGCGTCTTCTATAATCTTTTCTGTTTCAACGTTTGCTTTTTTTCTTGCTTGTTCTATAGATGTCTCAAGTAATTTTTCTCCCTCAATCTTCGCGGTTGAAATTGTTTTATCTACACTTGCAGCAAAATTCTTAAATTCTTCTGATACTTTCTTTTTTTGTTCATCAATTTCTCTTTGAGCCTTCTCTTCTGCTTCTTTAATTTGCTTAAGAGAATGTACGTATTTTTCTGTGGTTGACATCTTATACTCCTAGAAAGTGTTTGCCTGCGTACAATACCAGAGCAATGGTAGCAAGAATATTGCCTATCTTAAATGCCCTCATTATCAAGAAGAACTTTCTTTGTTGTGAATTTACAAAATTAGGCAAGAATCTCCTTCTCCTTTTTGATTTTGGCTTCCTGCTCCCTCTCACCCATCTTGCGTTTTACAGTCTTAAGCATGATGAAGGTATCCCTTTCCATCTCATCTAATCTGAAAGTGATGAATTTGACTGCTGCCTGCAATCTTGGTATGAACACATTTTCAATGGCATTAGACTTTCGCTTTGTCTTTTCTATTTCCAACAATAGTTTTCGAAGTGTTGTTTCTTTTTCGGCAACGTCAAGAACCATCTTGTGAACATTCCTGAATGCTTTGATCGCCTCGTTGATCGATGGTGGAAGCTCTAAGAGGTGTTCCGTCAAGGATTGGTTACCTTGACCTCCATCTATCTTTGGAATTCGAACACCCATTACGTTTTTTGGAGTGATTTGTAATTTACTTAATTGAGGAATCTTCATTGCCTCATTTTCCAATCTCATTGAACCTGCTAGCATCTCGGCCATCCGAATGCTCTGGTATCCTTTTATTAGCTCAGCCTGCAGACCACTTCGTAAAGATGCTGCACTTTTGCTTGTGTTAAAGAATTCAAGAATCAAAGCTTGTCTTTTCAGTTTTAACAACTTAAGACCCTTTTTTGCGATGATTATTCTTCGTTTTGTACGGATATATTCAAGGCGGGTTGGTCGGATGTTAATTGCTGATGGCAATTCTACTTTGCACCTGTACTAGGCTTCTTTCTATACTTCTCAATAAATTCTGGTTTAATACGATTGAGTTCAGAATCTGTGAGATCAGCAAGTAATTCCCATCCAATATCTAGAGTTTGTTCAATTGAACGATTTTCATCCATTTCTTGGTTGACAAACTTTCGCTCAAAGTTATTAGCAACTCTTAGGAACTTTCGATCAAGATCACTTAAAGCTTCTTCACCCACAATTGCTGCTAATGCTCTTGCATCTTTACCTTGTGCATATGCAGAATAGAGTTGGTCTGCAAGGTTTCTGTGGTCCTCTCTTGTTCTACCTTTTCCAATACCTTGATTCATCAAACGGGATAGACTAGTCAACACATCTACTGGAGGGTGGATGTCTCCTCTGTGCAGATCTCTGCTCATAACTATCTGACCCTCTGTAATGTAACCAGTAAGGTCTGGAATTGGATGTGTAATATCATCTGCTGGCATTGTAAGGATAGGAATCTGGGTAACGGAACCATGTCTACCCTTTATCTTTCCTGCCCTTTCATATAGTGATGCCAAGTCGGTGTACATGTAACCTGGATATCCTCTGCGTCCTGGAACCTCTTCTCTTGCAGCAGAAATTTCCCTTAATGCTTCACAATAATTAGTCATATCAGTCATAATTACAAGAACATGCATTTCTTTTTCATAAGCAAGATATTCGGCTGTTGTTAGTGCAAGTCTTGGCGTAAGCAAACGCTCCATAGAAGGATCAGATGACAGATTCAAAAAGAGAACAGTTCTTCCAAGAGCTCCACTTTCCTCAAACTGTTTTACGAAGAAGTTTGCCTCTTCACTTGTGATGCCCATTGCAGCAAAGACTACGGAGAAGCTTTCAGATGCGCTTAACACTTTGGCCTGCCTTGCAATCTGTGATGCGAGCAAATTGTGAGGAAGACCAGCGCCCGAAAATATTGGGAGCTTCTGACCTCGTACAAGAGTATTCATGCCATCTATGTTTGACATACCAGTCTGGATGAATTCCGATGGTTCTTCTCTGGCGTATGGGTTAATACCTGACCCTACTAGGTCGACTTTGTGTTTTGATACAATCTTTGGGCCATTGTCTTTTGGATTTCCGAGTCCATCAAAGACACGTCCAAGCATCTCGTCAGAAACTGAAAGCTGGGCAGTTTCGCCGAGGAATTTTATTGAAGTTCCACCTATGTTCAGTCCTAGCGTTGAGCCGAAGACTTGAACTATTGCAAGACCGTGTCTAGTATCAAGAACTTGCCCTTGTCTTCTTTGTCCATTAACCAGTTTTATCTCTACCATCTCACCGTAAGCTGCGTTGTCTATGCCCTCAACAAACATTAGCGGACCTGCAATCTTTGAAATTGTCTTATATGATACGCTGGACATTTATCGTGTTGACTCCTTTAATAAATCAACAAATTCTTGCTGCATCTTACTCGTTATTTCCTTAACTAGTTGTTCAACCTGATCTTCCTTTGTCCATTTAATTTTTGATATCATCTTTCGGGATTCTATTGAACCAATCTTTGCTGACGTAATGCCCTTCTTTATTGCGTCTGCTTCCATTTTACCAAAGTCTAGGATTGCCGATAACATTAGTAATTGTTTTCTGATAGATGTGTAAGTATCTACTTCATCATAAGCACTCTGCTGCAGATAGTCTTCTCTGATAGAACGAGCCGTATCCAAGACTCCCTTTTCTGGTTCTGGCAATGCATCATAACCTACCAGCTGAACAATTTCTTGCAATTCA
>MNJS01000029.1 GCA_001920395.1 Thaumarchaeota archaeon 13_1_20CM_2_39_20 | reverse complement strand
TAGGTAGAATAATTTCAGACATTAGTACTGAATTAGGAATGTCCGTAGAGGTTACATTGGAGAGAAACCTTCAAGCAAGGTTTGATTCACTCGATGGATCTTTTCTTTGTACTTACTACTACCACGAAGTTCCTAAGAAAAGCCGCCAAAAATGGATGGATCTATTAATCAAGAACCATCATGCCATAATCTATGCGAATGAGTCTTACAAAGCAAGAGCGACCCTGCTAATCTGAATAGCTAATTGGTAGCACTTAACGGTAACACAATTTCCGACAACTCACATCTATTTTATATTCAAGATACGCAATCGTCTCATAATTGAATTGGAAACGAATAGGCAGACTAATTCTCTGGTTTAGCCTAATAGGTATGGGCGCTTTTATCTTTCTAAATCTAGATGTTGCTCATCGTAAAAGAGACCTCTATCTTATCTTTGGTTTGTCACTCGCATTCTTTATCTCTGGCTGGGTTGGCCTCTTCAGATATTCAAGATTCTGGAATATGTTAGAGTAAAAGTTTTATTGTAAATAATTCTGATGGAACTAATTTTAAAATTGTAGCCATATTCAAAGTGATAAGATAAACAACTTTCAAAAAACAGGATTTATAGCCGTAGCCTCGAGAAAATTCCTAAATAATTTAAAATTCATTATTATAATGATGATCGTTGAGCCACGGAACATGGCTTAACGAAGCGCGGTCCCGCAGGAAGCTATTAGGTGAACGTGACGCAAAGGCGTTAGTTCAAAGGAGGAAATCTCCAAATGGCCTGCGCAAGGGGACCGCGTCTTTGATTATAATCTGTTCTTTGGTTTGAGCTTCTTTTGGAAAATGACAATTGCAGTGATTATGCCAGTTGCGCCAGCTATGCCTGCAATGATAAGATAAGAGAAGATAGTGCCGTACGCGGGAATAACTGTCACATTAAATGCATATGATGCAGTCGCTGCATTCTTGAGATCAAGCAGGTCTACTCTCAGTATGTGATTTCCCGCTTCTTCAAAAACATAATTGGTGTCCATCTTTCCATTATTGTATTCTGCTGGTGGAAAGGAACGTAGCAAATCATCACTGTGATAAATCTTTAGATTTGTTCTGAATTTTTCGATATCTTTTCCATCTTGATCCATGAAATGAAAATGGATTTTGGTATCTTTTCCAACTTCTGGTATAGATGGCATTGTATAGAGTTGAATCTCATAGTTTCCAATTCTTACTGAGTTTGCGCTAAATGGTGGGTAAGTTATCTCATACACTCCAAGGCCCACAAAGAAGCTGAAATAAATGGGTAAAAGGATGTAAAAGCGCTTCTTCAATAGGTCTGATACGAAGACTTCCTATATTATATTTGACTCTACTCGAGACACACGGCACAATTATTTTTACAAAATTACGGTGTCCCTTCCGGTAACTATACTCTTGGAATAAGTGTTTCCGATGGATTTGTAACAAAAACAATTTTTCTAGATTTAGTTGTGCCATGAGGTTATATTTTTCTCAATAGATGGTAGAAGTGAAATCAATGCTCAGGAATTTTTTGTATCGAGCATATGGCGTGAAATCTGGCTTTGCAAGTCCTCAATTCTCTCCAAAATACAACATTCCATAACGAGTCTTGCTGCTGCACATGCTTTCTGGGTCTACCAGCGAGTATGTCATTAATCATTACTTTAGAGGTAGGGGTCCACCTATTCCACCCAAAATATCACCCGCCATATTCTGTTCATGCTACTCTATGGAGTCTGTCACTTATTGATTGCACTATGATATCTAGCTAAGCTGTTGCCATTCTAGCTAAATAGAACCTATGAATCTCAGGCATATACTGAATACTATGAAACCAGAGTACGGTGAGTGAAATGAACCAAGAAAGTGTTCCACTAAAGTTCGTAGGTTCGCTTTTTGGCAAGAAGCACATAGCTTTACTATATGACGATGAAGAACATGCACAAAGAATTGAGTTTGAATTTCTGAAGAATGGTCTTATGATGGGAGATAGTTGTATCTTTGCAACTGATATGGATCCAGGCCTAGTAATTCTAAAAATGATTAACAATGGGATTCCTGTCATGCAGTTTCTAAAAAAAAATCTCCACATATATCAAATTCCTCGTATGACAGACAAAACAGAGGTACTGATAAAATGCGCAAGAAAACTATTCGAAAGGATTCTTGGATATTCAAGACCACCGTATAGAATTGTAGCCAGAATAGTATCAGATATCAGCACACCTGAAGGTATACTTGCAGAGATGACGCTCGAACGTGAGTTTCACTCAAAGTTTTCTACTTTTGATGGTTGTGTTATCTGTCCGTATGACATATCAAAACTGCGAGCGAATCAAGGAAACAAGTGGATTCGACATCTATTCGAGACTCATCATGCAACCATGTATGCACTAAGATCAAACCAGGGAGGCGCATTTTGTCTTCAGTAATATTGGATTTCCACCAAAAGCCCATTCATTGATAACTTTTAACACAATTGGGAAAGTGTTGACAAAATTTTCTAACCAAAAAATCTATACCATTTGAAGAGAATCCTGTAAACAGACTAGCGCCAATGCCCAATTGATATTGTGATAACATCGAGAGGTAAAATACCCAGCTCAAGGATAAGGCCAATTTGTGGCAAGGCTTTGGCTCTCTCACGCAGTAGAATCTAGGTGACCAAGGTCTGAATTCCATTTATGTAATTGGTATATATGGTACTAAATTATAACCAATAAAAGTGCCGCAAACAAAGCCGATTGTTGATATAGTGAACGTAGTCGCGTCCGCTTCGGTCGATCAAAAAATTGATCTCGTGGAAATCACAAAAACTTTTCCAGACGTTGAGTATCATCCAGAGCAGTTTCCAGGTCTTGTCTTTAGACTTAAGTCGCCAAAAACTGCCACGCTTATCTTTAGCTCAGGTAAGATGGTTTGCACCGGTTCAAAGTCTGAGGATGCGGCAATTAATGCTGTAAATACTGTTGTACAGAAACTTCGAAAAGGAAAGATAAAGATAAAAAATGACCCGGAGATTACGATACAAAATATAGTTGCTTCTGTGAGTTTGGGAGGAAAAGTACATCTAGAAAGAGCCGCGAGAAGTTTGCCAAGGAGTATGTATGAGCCAGAACAATTCCCCGGTTTAATACACAGAATGCTTGACCCGCGCTCTGTAGTGCTAATCTTTGCCTCAGGAAAATTAGTGTGTACCGGAACAAAGAAGGAGTCCGAGGTATATAGGGCAGTTCATAATCTTCATACTCTTTTAGAAGAAAAGAAGCTAATGGAATACGAATAGTTACTTTTAAGAAAAATAGCTGTTTAGACTTTGATTTTCTTTTGCCTCTTTTTTATGATAAAAATCAGTGACCCGATTCCAATCGCACCAGCAGCTAAAATCTCAATATATTCAATTGAGGGTGGGTCCAGCGCCTCTCCCGTTGATTTTGGAACAATTCTGTATATTGTGCCATCCGAAAGTGAGACTATATACAAAAGGCCATCGGAACCTGCAACAACATCAGTTATGCAACCAAATCCTGTGCCAAATATGATCTCATCCTGACTATCATTTTTATCTGCAACCAGGTCCGATAATTGGCTTGAATGAAAAATAAAGCCATCTCTGGCATCATTTAATTGGAATCTGTATAGGTTGCCGTTGTTGCAATCTCCAACGAAGAGACTATTTCTGTTTTTTTCAAACTTGTCAGAACCAATGAACGAGAGGCCAGTTGGAGCTATAGGTTTTTCCCAAGTGAATTTGGGATCATGATAAATATGCCCAGGAAAGCCAGGCAATCGCTGAAGTTCATCCTTTGTCGCAGGTCCCATTATGACATCCCATCCACTGTTAAAATTTGGAGTAACAAGATTAATTTCGTCACCAAAGTCTGGCCCGTTCTCCGTATCCCACATTTTTCCTGTAACAGGGTCTATAGCAAGTCCGAAGCTATTCCTTATTCCCATTGCGTAGTATGGACCAGGTGGGGCAATTCTTAAAATCACACTTGTATCATCGGGTTCACCGTCTGGATGATTTTGTAACTTTCCATACCTTCCTGCATCCCCGACAACTAGATAGACTGAACCATTCAGATCAGTAACCATTGCGCCACCATTGTGATAAATTTGAGTGGCCCAAAGATCTTTTATCAACTTCTTGTTAGTTAACACCGTCCCATTCCAATCGTAACTATACACCCTCTTTCCAAGAGGCTTCCCGCCATCGTGAGTTGACTCAGTAAAATAGAGGTACACTTTTGTTCCAACTGTAGTTATGCCAAGCATACCTTGCTCCCCTTCACTTGTGACATTCTCATCTAGAACAGGCTTTTCTTGGAGTACACCGTTATGGATGAGTCTTACCTCCCCATCAGTTTTTTGCAATACCAAGATATCCTTTCCTTCAAAGGCCATACTAGTGGGACCGTTTGCTATGCCAGAAACAAATTTCTGAACTACAAAATCGTCTTCTTTTAGAACAGGTTCCCCGTAGGCTGGCACGATTAAGACAGTAAAGAGAATCATCGTCAGCAGGAAAATTTTCAATAGAAATCTAGGCTATGGGTAAATCAATTTGTTTAATATAGCTTTTTGATTAGCTATTTACTTAAATTCCTTTTACTGATAAGTTCGTTTTGATTTTTGTGGTGGCGGTAGCATCTGTAGGAAACCTTCTATTAAACAAAAAATGGACTTTCAAAGAAATAATATGGCATGGAATTTGAAAGTAAACTTTAAGATATCTGTTATTATCGCCAATATTCTTGGATGTGGTGACCTATGAAAATGGTAAAACTTTTCTAAAGATCTATTATTAGGCTACTTTAGAACTAGAACTTTGTAGTACTCATTCTCATATATGATACGATAATGTTCGTTAAGTCGCTCTTGATTGTTAATCCAATATTTTGCGGCACTTTGAGCATCATCATCCGGTTCCCTTCCTATTACGACCCATTTATCATACAACCACGGTTCTTTAAATGAACTCTTCCATGTGCTAGATCCTATGATATCGTCAAACTGCCTTAACGGAATACCGCTCGATAGCATTATTCTGTGCTCTTGTGAGGAACCGGTTAGTATGAATATAGTTCCACCATGATACATTGAACCCAATATCTCACCCGTTTGCACTGCAAATGGATGCTGTTTGTATGCGAATCCACCTTGAGCATCGACAAATGTTACTACCCCAAATATTGGCGTCATGAGCTGATTCAAGAATATAATGCCAACAATACCCACCAGAGCAATTTTTTTAATCCTACCATATGACTTTGCAATGAACAAAGAAGATAGCATTATGATAAGAGGAGATAACAGCATCAAGAATCGTGCGTTGAACCAAAAACTCATCTCCCCAACGCCTATCAGCATTGAGATTATAGTGAAAGCTGGCGGCAGGGCCAAAAAGACATATAGTATTGCTCTATCTCCGTTTCCTTTCGGTCGTCTATGAAAAATGTATCCAAGTGCAGCCGTTCCCAAAAGAACCGGCCCATACATGGCCATGCTGGTGGCACCATAAATTTCGGCCACATTGAACGGTTGAAGAAATAGCATCTCGCGGTTTGTGCGATTAAGTGCCTGAAAAGCCGCAGAATAATATTGGGCATGTGCAAATTGTAAAGGATCACTGTAAACATGCAGATTCCAAATGAGCCAGAGTGCTATTCCAGAGAATGATAGAATCGAAATCAGAATTGCCACAAGTTTGTATCTTGTATCAATATGGAGCTGCTTTCTTACCATAAATATGATTACGAAAATTGTCACAAATACTGGAATAATCCACCCTTCATATCTACAAAGAGTAGCTAAAGAAACAAAAATTGAGCATTTTAGCAGATAATGTGATTTGGTGGAGATGTCAAGATTTTCGTACCATTGCTGGAAGTAGTAAGCTGCAGTCACAAAAAATAACATGAAAGGAGCTTCCGTCATCGCAGTTATTCCCATATACAAGATGTTTGGATTTGACGCATAAAGGAGGGCCCCCGCGAACGCTATGTGTGAAAGACCTGTCTGTCTAAGTATCATCCGGTATAGAAGTAGAGAAGTAATCGCAAGACTTGGAAGACTTACTGCTAAACCAGCGAATCCTGTTGTAAATAATGGATCTATTAAAGAAAATGGAACCAGTAAAAAGTGTGGTAAAGGAAGCCACACTGAACCCACTTGAGCCAAGCCAGGATTGTCAGCCCAGTCAACAATTTTTCTTGCGCTAACTAAGTGTGAAACAGCATCTCCATAGTAAATTAATGAATGTTTGTCAAGACTATATAGATAAAATGCTACACCAAGTCCCAGTGTAATCACAATCAGAAATAAGACGTATTCTCTGTTCTTGATTTTCAGGATCGTTTTCATATAGATAGCGTTAAGCATTTGAATATAATTATAAGGTTAAAACGTAACGGTTGTACCTTATCTGATACAAAATATGATCTGATGAGGGCTTTTTTGCTTGGAGAACCAATTATACATCAATAAAGATAATTAACAAAGAAAATAATAGAAAGCCTTCAATGAAACCACGATTTTTTTGTACCAATGAAGAAAAGAGTCAAAGGAAAAAGACTCAGATCTTACTTAGTTTTGATTTATTCAAGAAGGCACTACCGCCAAATGAAATTGCTAGATTAAATGCTAGTGCTATTACAGCTATGTACAGCGGACCAAACGCGGTTTTGAAAAGTGATGAAGCCAACGGTCCAAAGTTGTTGGCAGCTTCTACCATGTAAATCCCGGATCCTATTCCTACTAGAAGGCCAATTATTAGTGGCAACTTCCGAAGGGATTTTACATATAATCCAAAGAATACCGCGGGGAGAATTTGTGCGATCAAAATTCCCCCTAAGAGTTGTAACGAGATGGCATATGTTGCAGGTACAGTAAAGACAAAGCCCAATGCAACAAATTTGAAAATTGTAGACGAAATCTTGGTTATTCTA
The DNA here is from genome assembly GCA_001920395.1 of Thaumarchaeota archaeon 13_1_20CM_2_39_20. Lineage (GTDB taxonomy): Archaea > Thermoproteota > Nitrososphaeria > Nitrososphaerales > Nitrosopumilaceae > Nitrosotalea. Next base: position 14,635 of record MNJS01000029.1, on the reverse strand, counting down.
ATTTCAGAACTATCTGACAAGTTCGGTTTTATTTCTTTAATGATATTTCTAGTAAGCAGATTAGCTTGAGCCATTGCCATTATTGCAGCTGGTACAAGACCTCCAATGAATATTCCAAGTAGGGCTATCCCAGAAAACCATCCAGGCATGGTGAAAAGTATCAAAGATGGAACTACTAGTATGCCACGAGTGCTCTCGGGAAATCCAGATAGAAAACTCATAGCTTGCGGTACTCCATAGACCAATATTCCCATCAACGCGAGTATAGCTAATCCAACACCATAAAGGGGAAGTAGAGCAGTACTTTTGCGAAGCTTCTGAGCACTTTCAGCGCTTAGAACGCCATTTACAGCATGCGGATAAAGATATAGTGCTAGCGCACTTCCAAGAACGAGCGTTGCATAGGCTGGGACAAGTGAATTGGGTAAAGTAACATAGTTTTCATTTACTTGTTTGAGTGCATTTCCAAATCCACCGATGCTGATTGGCACAGCTATTATTACTACAATTACTGTAATCCAGATCAAAAAGTCCTTGAAGACTGCAGTTAAAGTGGCTCCGCGCAAACCGCTTGTGTAGGTAAATGCGGCCAAGATAACAAAAGAAACCAAGAGTGCGATTTCCTGAACAGTCTTAGAATTTGTATACCCAGCCAACATCACTGTCAAGACTGACTGCATGCCAACTATTTGGAGTGCAATGTAGGGAAGCTCTGCAACGATGCCAGTGACAGCAATCATCATTGCTAGGGTTTTGCTGCCGAATCTATCCTTTACAAAGTCTGACGCAGTAATGTATCCTCTCTCTCGTGACAGCGTCCATAGCCTAGGCATTGTTACCAGCGCAACGGCAAAAGTTAACATGACATAGGGAATTGCAAAAAAGTACAGAGAGCCCTTTGCAAAAATTCCTGACGGAATGGCAACAAAACTGTATGCAGTGTAAATATCTGCCCCTATGAGGAAAAATACAAGTGTCGTACCTAGTTTTCTTCCAGCTAATGACCATTCGTGAACGTGGTTTAGGTTTCCACTCCTCCAGTATTTTCCGTAAAATCCGAGAAAAATAAAGACAACAAACAAAGAAACGAAGGCAATAGTAACATCTAGGCCAATCATTGTTCCTTCTCCATGACATGAGTAAAGGCCAAGTAGAAGCCGGCCGATACAAAAAGCCAGAGCGTCTGGAACCAGTAAAAGAAGGGCAGCCCCAGAAGTTCTGGAGATTCCCTATTGTAAATTGGAACGCTCAAGTTTATGAAAGAGGGTATTAGGATCAATAACGCAAGTACAACATACTTTGTGCGCATTCCCATGTTGAGTTTGGTGGTAAAGATATAAGCATTGAGAATTGCTCTAATAAGGTAATCGCAATATCACACCATGGAAGATGAGCCTTCCATTTCTTTCTGTAAAGAGATTGAAAAAAAGTATGATAGAACTAGGTCGGAAAGGCAAGTATATGTTATTCAAGATTATGATTTTGTTTTGCATAAAGCTAAAAAAACAGGCATCTTTGCCTCGTGCATAAGGGAAAAGAAATCTGTTCGATTTACAAGGGAAGGTTATTACAGGTTCCCTTGAACCAAATCTTAGATGGCTACAGATGATGCATTACTCTCAAAGATCTCCAAAATCTCAGAATTACGGGGGACATTGCAAATAGACAAGAAAAACTATTCTCTTGAACAGTTTTCAGTGAGAAAATCAAAAATTCCGGTTCGAAAACCAACCACTCGAGGGGGAGTCTATTTTACCGATATGACTGCCTATAAAGTGAAAGCAAGTACACAGGATCTCTCCATAATAGATAAAATTCCAAAGATGATGCTTGGTCCAAACACTGACTTTAAGCCAGTAGTGATAAAAACCGATTTGCAACTTGATGGAATAAATAGAAGATTAACGTTAATCACACATTTGACCAATACGATGAACAGCAAGACAAGAGTCGAGCTTAATCTGATAGTTGACAAAGCAAATCTGCAATGACACAAAAGAATGAAACTATCTTATTATGGGATTTATCGAGTAAGTTTGTGGAGACCCGCATTTAGTTATTTTGGTCCTGATCTGAACAGTTTCTAGGCATCGGCGTGAATATATCTGGTAGGTCAAAGATTGCGGTCAATGTTTTGTCCACATGCGGGGTGGAAAAGTGGCAAAGTAGGAAAATAGGGCATTATAATGATAAAAAATCAGAGAGGTACGATCTTAAACTAGTACTTGATAATACAGAGTCGCTTCTGCGCAATTCTTAATATGATTTCTTGGTTTACTTCGCAAATATTGACAAACAACCAAGCTGAGAAGATCTTGGTAGCATTAGCTATTGAAGGAACCCTGATTGAGATGGCCGAGCCTGTGCATGAAAAGGTCATAAATATGTTGTATGAGCATTATCATTGTCTTCCTATTGACTGTTATGACCATCCAGAATATCTCAATAAAGTACTCAAAGCCCTTTTTGGCATGTCTTATAGAGTTATAGTTAAAAAAATAGAGAGAGAACTTGGAGAATTTGCATCAAAGAAATCAATTAATAACTTTCTGACTTTAATCAAAGAGTAACCCAAGGTATTTTGGAATATAACAGAATCAAAAGTTTCGGTTAGCTTTATTTATGAAGTGGTGAATTATTTCTGTCCCATTTTATGAAGTTCATATATTCGTAATACCTCATAATATGAAAGACATCAGAGACTAGAACGTGAATGATATTACCAATTTTGGCAGATACTATTTTAAATCAACAAAAGAATATCGTCAATAATGCCTAGTGTTCATAAAAATAAACAAGAGGTTCCAAACCATAAGAGAAAGAGAAGCATAACCATCAATACTATTTTAGAAGAAAAATTAAGGGAGATACAGAGTCAACTTATCGGCAGCACCAAAACAAGTTGGAGTCTGTCGATGATTGTCAATGTTTTAATTACAAGCGGTTTGCTTGCGCTAGACAAGTTAAGTAGAGAAGATTTTCACAAAATTAAATACTTCATTGAAAGTGACAAGGTTGCTTTCGATAACAAAGCAATTAGAGATTATGTGGTACAAATCATAAAGGATTAATTTGGCAGAATTCTATCGATACTGTAAAATTTGTCATATCATGATAAAGTATACGACATCCAGTCAGGAGAATTCAAGATAGGAAATGAATAAAGATAAATACTTTGTAGGACATTACTGATCTCCGTGTGGGTTGGTAAGAGGGGCGCATTAGAGATATTTTCTAGTATTCTATCTTCTCTAGCAGATGCAGAGCTAAAAAAAACTCATATAACATACAAATCAAATCTTGATTCCAGGTTGGCCTGCAAGTACATTAACTCGTTAATGGAACTCGATCTGGTTTCTAAGTCTAAGAAGGATCCTTCGTTCTATGTAATAACACCAAAGGGTCGAGACTTTTTAAAGCAATATGATGGATTAATTAGAATGATAGAATTTCATGCTTGATTTTTAAATTAGACAGAACTTGGCATGGATATGTATGACCTAAGATAATACAGCAGCTAAAAAGTACAATCAACAATTGTACTACAAAGATTAGTTGAACGTTACACCTCAGATAATATCTAACGTTACAATTTAGAGATTGTTTTTCAGTTATTAGTATTGGCGAGTGTTAAAAAGGGGAGGCAAATCAAGTTAATAGATATAGAAATCCAGGCTGGCGTTTTTTAGGAATAAAGGGCAACACAGAAAATTACGGGAATATCAAGGAAGCAAGAAAACCGAATTCAACCCAAGAGACTTGACTTGTAGATTCTATGGCTAATTTTTGGAAGAGAAGCGAGCTGGAACAGGTAGGTAAAAAACTGTTAATTGTCTTAGGCTGGAACCAACCTTGACTTCACATCAATTAGCTTCGAGACAAACAGTCTGTTTCATTACAGAAAAGTTATGAATTGTGTATCCCATTACTAAGTTTTGTTGGTGCCATGGATCGTTCCCGTAATGACAAGACTACCGTATATTACGTTGTGATTACCGTACAGTTATGTCTCAATTTCCTATTTATGGATTCTTTTGATCTTCATACGAAGAAAATTTTTAGTGATTTTGTATGAATAAGGAGTCGTTTAATTTCACTGTCTGGTCATCCAAGGTGTATTTTATCACATCGAATTTTACTAGAAAGTCAAAAACCAGTTTGAATCTTGCATGATCAACATTTGATAATTTTTCCACCATTTTCACATTCATTGGGGCATTTTTCCTCTCTAGGAGTGCCATCATGTTATCAGCTATAGTCCTTATTGGGTTTGGTTCTGTCATTCTTGTAGCACATGTTGTCAAGAAAACTATATTATATTTTCCTTGTGCACAAATGCCACTATAGTATCAAATATCGAAAAGTAATTCTGCTTTTCAAACACGTGTTCATAACTGGTTTTAGATTTGCAGGATCCATTTATAAAAACTGTATGTATCGCCACTGACATAGCTCAATTTTATAAGCAAGATACAATGCACGAATTAACTTTGATGTTTATTTGTTGATGTCAAAAGGTCTAGCAGGGTCTATTTCTTATCACTTTAACAGTTACCGGATCATAAAAAAAGGTGAACTGTTAATGAAAACCCTTAGATGGTGAAAGATAAAAATTCTGTATTAATATTTGAAACACAATTCAGAACTGAAGAGTCAACAAGTAATATTTACAAATTTAATTAATTCGTAATATTGTTCTAAGAACTCTCGGCCTTTTTCAGTTATGATAAAATATGAACCGTCTCCGTTTGATTTTGCAACTAAACCAAGTTTTGTTAATGTTTCAATATATTTTGTAGCCAGACGAGAATCGAGATTCGCTTTGTTAGTAAGATGTGTCTTCTTTAATGGACCCTCAGACAAATTTATTAGAATTCCTTCGAAAATATCCAATGCACTGCGTTTCCCTACCAACCACAAGAGTACTATTTTTTGAATTTTTCGCTATTTAACTCTTTAGTTCTTAATCTCATTTCCAAAAATGAGAATAGCCATGTATAGGGCACCAAAATTTCCAAAGTTGTCGGCTAAGTGCCATTTTTTTCTTAAAGGATAGTAATTACCATGAAATTTACTGTATACGTTGCTGAAAACTATGAAAGAGATTTTCGAAAGGCATGTGTGAGAAATTTGGATTCAAAAAGAGTAATCCAATTTCAGCCCTTAACCAAGTGGCTGAATTAACATTTCTTTACAATTATGTATGTGTAATCAAATGGAAAAATTACAATTAATATTGTAACCAGTGTAGTAAAACACATGCCGATAACCAGTGTGTAAGAACCATAATGCTCTTAAACTGTTTCTCGAATATGTGCACAATGGGAGTGTCTGCCAAAATATCTGGAAGAAGAGACGAGCTAACAATCATGAGTGACTTGATGGTTAATATGCTTCAACCAACGCGATCGACACACTTGCTATACAGAACAAATCTTAGCTACACTCAACTAAAGAAATATCTTTCCTCACTACTAAATATGGGTTTGATAGAAGAAAGGACTAATCCCCATCGAGCATTTAGTGTTACGAGCAGAGGGAGGGCCTTCTTGGATCTTGTTGGTACTGATCTTGGTCAGAGCTCAACAGTTGCGACAACATTAAGATAATCACGGATCTGAAGAACTGGAAATTGTATAAGGTTGTAATCAAAGTAAATATAGTTTCAATTCTTTTTTTGTGGTATATTACATTTACAAACAACATGTCTGCGATGGATCAAGCACGGGCAGCATGTAATAATAGACATGATCACCCAATTCTATGAAACTAACCAATTAGGGGCCAGAACTATGATTCTCGTTTTGTTTCTAATAGTTCAATAAGGCCGCATCTCGTATTTTTCATGTTTAAATCAGCGAACGCAATTAGTCTCTCATCAAATCCTTTTACTGGACTTACTAATATGGTGGCGCCCTTCTCTGCCAGAGAGTCTAGCTCTTTATGAATATCGCTGACTTCAAAACAGAGATGATGAATTCCTCCTCCCTTCTTTAAAAAATCATTAATAGGTGATTCGGTAGAAGTAGGTTCAATCAATTCTAAGGCAGGATCACCAATTTTCAGAAAGCAAACGTTGACCTTCTGGCTGACCACTGGAATTGGTAAACTTATATTCTGAAAACTTATATAGCTTTTGAGTTCTCCCACCGAATCTTGTATCCTGTTCACGACCACTCCTATATGGTGTAATTTCATGATCTTATCCTGTCACACGTATACAATAATCTAGCGAAGTTTTGTTAATTTTATATTGATAGTAATTTCTAAGGAGTGCGTGTTAGAAAAACTGGTGAAGGAATCAAAAGCTCTTGAAAAGGCCATTGCAGGAGAAGAACTCTCTTATGACGATGGTATTGAGTTAATGTCTTATGATAATCTCTACATGCTGGGCGCGGCAGCCGATTTAATAAGGCAAGATAGTGTAGGTGACAAAGTAACATTTGCGGTATCTTACTATCTAAATTATACTAATGTTTGTGCGGCAAGCTGTCAAATGTGTGCTTTTTATAGAAAAGGCGACGAAGAGGATGCTTACACTCTTTCTGTCAAAGATATAGAATCACGAATTGCTAAAGCAAAAGAGATGGGCGCCACCGAGGTTCATATAGTTGGCGGTTTTCATCTTGAGCTCCCACTAGAGTACTATGAAGAGATGTTTAGAACGATAAAACGAAGCAATCAAAAAATGCACATAAAGGCACTGACTGCTGCAGAGATATTCTTCATATCAAAACTGACAAAAAATTCTGTAAAGGAAGTACTGAGTAGGCTAAAAGCAGCAGGACTTGACTCTATGCCAGGAGGTGGATCTGAGCTCTTCCATCCTGACATACGAAACAAGATAGTTCGTGGCAAGTGTTCAGGACAAGAGTGGCTAGATACAATAGAACAGGCGCATAACATGGGAATCAAAAGCAATGCAACAATGCTTTTTGGTCACATAGAAAAACCCGAGCACATTATTGATCACCTAATAAAGCTACGAGACGTACAAAAGAGAACCAAGGGATTCATCACATTTATTCCACTAAAGTTTAGCTTGGAAAATACGGAACTTGAGAAAAAGGGACTAGTCACTTCAGAAAGCCCATCGACTTATGATCTAAGAATCATAGCGGTCTCACGATTGATGCTTGCAAGGGAACTTGATAATATCTCAGTTTATTGGGTCGCGCTAGGAAAGAAGCTTGCACAAGTAGCCCTTACCTATGGAGGAAATGATTTAGTTGGCACTGCCTTTTCTGAGGAGATCTACAAAGCAGCAGGTAAGGGGACAAACTCCTCAATTATAGAGCTGGCAAATATGATAAAGGAAATTGGAAGAGAGCCAACTCAGAGAGATACATTCTTTAACATTTTGAAGACATTCTAGCTTAGGTCAGGCTTTTGGGTAATAGGCTTTCCCATACCTCCTTTCTTTCTGCGTTTTAAACCTAAGCTTATCAAAGTAATAAAAAAACCAAGTCCCGTTACAAGCTGTGATATATTTTTTAGATCTGTATTTATCGCTACCTGCTCATAGAATGTATTTGCCTGTTCCTCCGTCATCCCAGATTTTCCAACAGGTTCACTGATATTGAAATACGCCCAAAACGAGAGGCCAGCTGCTAGCATGGCAATGCCAAGCGCAAGAATGCGTTTGTCCATTGATGACCCATTCTATTTGAGTACTAATTAACCATTAACTATCTTCAGATCAAAGTCTGGTACTAGTCCCTTTTCTATTCCAAAACTAAAGAGTGTCTTAATTGAATGCTCGCCTAGTACCCCCATCTCCATTGTTATATCATTTACATACATACGCACAAATCGTTCAATGAGATCTTTTGATTGGCCTCTACTATACTGCATAGCGTATTCTACTCCTTCACTGACACGGGCCATGCCATACACAATTGATTCTCGGAAAAATTCGTCGAATTTTTTTATTGTCTCTATTCCGAAATGGTTGCTCATAACATTTACTCCTAAAGGAACAGGCAGTCCGCCTGTACTATCTCGCCACCAAGTACCTGTGTCAAGGATTTTCACGAGATTTTTTTGTTCGTAGGTTATCTGAGTTTCATGTATGACTAGTCCGGCATCGACATCTCCTCTCACTACAGCATCAGGAATATCGCTGAACTTCATCTCCACATAATCAAATTTGCCAATCATAAGCTGCAAGAGCAAAAATGCCGAGGTAAGCTTTCCTGGAACGGCTATCTTTGAAGTCTTCAATCTGTCTGGCGAAAGATTCTGCCTTGCTATGACGATGGGCCCGCAACCTTTACCAAAACTGCCACCACTTCTTAAAATTGTGTAATCCCTTATGTACGCACATGCATGTGCAGAGACTGCAGAAACATCTAGTTCATGATTTAGTGCGCGTTTGTTTAATGTCTCGATATCTTCCACAACATGATTTATTTTAAAATCTGGAGACGTAACCCTGCCGCTCAGCATACCGTAAAACATAAACGCATCATCAGCGTCAGGCGTGTGACCTATCGTTATTTCCACAAAGTTGATTTTTATCTCTATTATAAATAACATAGTAACAAAGTTCGGACTATTATTTTGTGCCTAATTTCGAGCCGGCGGGACTATAACGGTATAATAGACATGTTCTGTACCCAGGTTTATACATTAAATCATGATAGCGGGCCTGATAAGATTTAGAGATGAGAATAATTTGAGCTTCTGCATTAACAGTAAAGAGAATAATAATTCAAACCTATGGACATGGATTGTTTACTGTTCCACTACCAAGATTAATTACTTTATTGCCGGTGATTGTTGCAGTACAGTGATTGTTGATGATACCAGAGTTGTTGATGGTACCGGAGGTGTTGGTGATGACGTTGAAGTTATCAATAGTACCGCCGGAGTTATTATTGATCTTGCCGCCGCTATAGTTCGTGATAGTACCACTGCTGTTGTTGGTAATTGTACCAGAGTTAGAAACTGTACCATAGGAGTTGATGGTACCGTAGTTAGAGATGGCACCGCCAGAGTTGTTAGTAATAGTACCGCCATTGCCAAAGTAGCCCAAGTTCCTGAGCGTACCAGAGTTGGAGATTGTACCAAGATTCTTGAGGTAGCCAGAGTTGGAGACAGAAGCACCTGAATTGATTGTAAGAGTTACACCTGAATTTATTGCAAGGGTGACACCGGATGGTACAATGACTGGGAAGCTTACTGCATAGCTTGATGACAATGTTGTATTTGGAATTGTTACAGGATCTGTGATTGTTCCAGTGTTTGTAATTGAGGTCAGAGCAGATTTGATTGTGCCTGTGCCTGAGATGGTACCTGAATTTGAGATGGTACCGGCGTTGATGATGGTACCCAAGTTAGAGATGGAAATACCTGAATTGACTGTAAGTGTCTGACCTGAAGGAATTGTGAAGGTGACACCGGATGGTACAATCAGCGGAAAGCTTGGCGTATAGTTTGATGATAGTGTAGTGTTAGGAATTGTTACAGGATCTGTGATTGTTCCAGTGTTTGTAATTGAGGTCAGAGCAGATTTGATTGTGCCTGTGCCTGAGATGGTACCTGAATTTGAGATGGTACCGGCGTTGATGATGGTACCCAAGTTAGAGATGGAAATACCTGAATTGACTGTAAGTGTCTGACCTGAAGGAATTGTGAAGGTGACACCGGATGGTACAATCAGCGGAAAGCTTGGCGTATAGTTTGATGATAGTGTAGTGTTAGGAATTGTTACAGGATCAGTGATTGTTCCAGTGTTTGTAATTGAACCCCTGTTAAAATATGGAGTAGAGAGTATCTTGCCTGTACCTGAGATAGTACCGGTGTTGATGATCTTGGCATCGCTGCTGTTATTGTAGACGTTGTTAATGATAATACTAGTGTTGCTGATGATGCCAGAGTTGGAGATGAGACCACCTGCAAGGTTGTTGAGCTTGCCGCCGCTGTAGTTAGTGATAGTACCGCCGCTGTCCAGAGTTGTTAGTAATAGTACCGCCATTGCCAAAGTAGCCCAAGTTCCTGAGCGTACCAGAGTTGGAGATTGTACCAAGATTCTTGAGGTAGCCAGAGTTGGAGACAGAAGCACCTGAATTGATTGTAAGAGTTACACCTGAATTTATTGCAAGGGTGACACCGGATGGTACAATGACTGGGAAGCTTACTGCATAGCTTGATGACAATGTTGTATTTGGAATTGTTACAGGATCTGTGATTGTTCCAGTGTTTGTAATTGAGGTCAGAGCAGATTTGAATTGATCGGAGCCTGAGATGGTACCTGAATTTGATATGGTACCGGAGTTAATTGTCCCAGAGTTGGTAATGGTGCCGCTGTTGGAGATGGTACCAGAGTTGGTTATGGTACCGGTATTGCTTATTGCAACACTAGATGGAATAGTAACTGTAATCCCTGCTGGAATTGTTACTGTGTCACCTGAATTAATTGTAATTGGAGGACTGGCACCTCCCCATGTTGCAGGGTCATTCCAATTACCATTTTGTGTTGCTGTCAGACCGGTCGGAGGTATAGTATATGTCAATACCGTTTTTCCCTGTACTCCGGTAGGAATATGAGTTACGACAATGGTGTAAGTGCCTGACTGCGGAAAGACCTGTTTGGCAGTTGTGGAATTTATTTCAATCTCGTATATAGCATGGGTACTGGTTGTTACAGTGTAAGTTGCAGTTGTAGATTTATTGGGATCAATTATACCTATAGACACTTGTTCTGCCGCTAGACCATTTTCTACCCTACCATTAATCCCGACACTGCCATCGCTTCGTTCTTCTACTATGCCAAAGTCGACAACCGGATCATTGTTTATCAATGACGGAAGTGATATCTTTGCAGTTAAGCTATTGTCATATGTTGCAATAACCGAGTAATTTCCTTTGCCTTCAGCTCGCTTTATAGAATAAGCATCTTGGTCGTAGGTTAATGGTCCAGCTTGATTGATTACAAGAGTACCATTTGGCGCATAAATCTGTAATTGTGCTTGGTCAACTCCTTGGATAGGATTTTGTACACTGTAAATTACCTGAATATCTCCATAACAACAGTCTTCGAAACTTGCATCAAGTGAAATGCTTGGGGTAGTAGCAGAAGCAGAGTTTGATGGCGCACCTCCTCCAACCGAGTTGATTGCAGAGACACGGTAACCGTAGTTGATACCAGGAGAGAGTCCGGTATCAGAATATGTAGTGACAGCAGAATTTGTGTTAGATACTAGAGTGGGCCAAGAGAGTCCACCATCTGATGACCTTTGTATCTGATAGCCAGTAATTGCAGAACCGCCATTGTTTGTTGGTGCAGTCCAGATGAGATTGATTTGTGATGGTGAGACTGTAGTAGCTTTCAGGCCAGTTGGAGGTTGTGGAGCTGTTGAGGAGCTGCCGTTGCTTGGAGTCGCACTAACCTCGTTTGATGCAGGTGAATCCCCGTAAGGATTTCCTGCCGTGACATAGTAGTAATAGGCCTGTCCATTTATCACCGGCGTGTCAGTATAAGAGTTAACATTTCCTAGTGTGGTAAGGAGTGTCTCGGTACCAGAACTAGTGGACCTGTATATCTTGTAGTTTGTAGGTGGATAAATGTCATTGTTTGATGGAGCAGACCAGGTTAGGTTGATCTGCGAATTACCTGCAGTTGCCTGTAGGTTTTGTGGAGAAGCATTTACCCAGTTTATAGTGTATGAAAAACCTGTTACGGTTGTACTCCACTCATCCGTAAAGCTTCCCGCAGGAGCATTGCTGTCTGAATGGCCAAAATTCCCGCTAATTATAAAGTCTTGATTAGGGCCCGCTCCACTCTGACACACTCCATTGCCAAATCCTTGATAGTTAGTGCGATACCAAACGGTTCCAGGAAGTGAATTACCTTGGAGGTCTTGGCTTGGAGTGTGGATAGTAAATGATAAAGTATACAACTTGTCATTGGCTAATTGAAAGGATACGCTGTTCTTCAACGGATAATACGTCTGACCTCCAACGGTTACTGTAGCGTTAGTAATGGGCCCATCATATTCATTGCTGCATGATCCGGGTTGACTTCCACTTGCAAATGCGTTGTTACTTGCAGTAAGAATCAGCAATGATGATATGAAAAGCGAGGCAAGAACTATCGTAATTAATCTTTGATTAGGTAATCTACTTTCTATCCCAAACATCATTTGGCGGCTACTAATCTATCACATTACATATAGCAATTAGGTATGGATTGTTCTAGAAGATTAGTTCTATACCATGTGGTTTTTTTATCCTAATGAGGAGTAAAAATCGAATTTTTATGAACTTCATTCTAATCTTGATTCAAGTCCTGTAAGACTCGGATTTTCACAGGTTTGAAACCCGAGGAATCACTATTGAAGTAATAGGCATTTTGAAAAGATGGGATTTTGAAGATCTGTAATATTAAAAAACTGAAGTTAACTTCGTAGTCCTATATCAGATTACGAAATAGCTTAATGTTATTGCTGTTTTTCTTACCTCTGAGTCATATCTTGGAATTTAGTACGAAATCACTTCTCTATCTGCGTTCCACACGTTTCTGCGCCGTATCTGATTTGACGCATTCAAGAGTGCTTGCAGGTGTTGTCATCACTGCAACAAGACCGAATCACATAACTGAGATTAGTATTGAAATTGGTGGTTGAATTGGGTTTGGATTGTTGAGGCTCTGCCAGAAAAAGACTTGAGCAGTATAAGTACCAGAAGCAGCTGGAATCCAAGATTGAGCCGGGTTGAGTGATTGACCTGCAGTCAGCATACCTGTAATCCAAGATAGTGAAACAGTTACTCCATTAGCATCCTGAATTTGCACTAGATATGCAAATGACTGATCTCTGTCCTGGCCGTTTGTCAAGTCAGCAGTGATTTGTATCTGCTGTCCTGATTTCACAGTTCCAGTGATTGCGTTACCAAATGAATCCATGATTCTTGGGTTCGTTGGTGCAGAACAAGGTCCTAGTACGTGTCCATATTTGTCAACAATACATCTTGCCTGCACATACAGAGGATTTTCGACAATTAAGGCAATTATTAATAAAATAATCAGTATGAGATATGTTTTCACTTATTACCAATTGTTTTCCGTTCTTAAAAAATTGATGTGTTTTGCTTGCATTCTAAATTAAAGTTATCCATTTATTGTTACCTTCCGCTTTGATTCCAGCTGCTTCACTAAGCGTCTTGCCCTCTAATCCCATTTGCGGTTTAAGATAATCAAGGTCTTCCAGCCTCATCCCAATACTTGAACCAATCAGTAGCAATTTCATTTTGTGCTTCATCAAGACCCATTAAACCTGAGCAGACTTGGTCATGTAGATAGTTCTCAAATCTGTCTTTTTCACCAGCATTTGGTTCACCGTACCTTGGCTCCGGCCATAGATTCTTTACGTCAAACGCGGCTCCTCCTACCTCTAGCGGAATCAGGTGGTCTAGCTCATAATTTGATTTAGAGTCTGTAAATCCATAAGATTGCATGAGTTGTGTTTTCAGCGGATCAGTATAACTTACTGGTGGCCTTACAGATGAGCTGTAACCATAGTAGCAGATTGTAGTTCCTATTGTTCCTTGTTTTACATCTGGGTTTGTTGCACCAGGCGTGCATTGTGAATCTGGTAGACCATTTGTAACACGACAATTTGTTGGAACAGAGGCAAACGATGGGGACGATGCAGGAAATGATGATGTAAGATTTGGCTCTTCCTGAGTTGACTGTTGAACAGGTGGAGAAGGCTTCATTATATTTGTCTGAGGTATTACGATTAATGCTACAGATGCAACTGCAATTATACCAACTGTGACAGCAATTATTGTATACCTCATCTATAATCATGTTGGATTAACTTGTGATATAGTGCTATTGGTAACTGAATTGGCTGGCATATTTACTTTGTCAAGTATGTTCTTCGCAGTGATACCTCTTGGATAGATAGCAACTCCATACCATGTAATAGTTTGACCTTATAGGTGGTTTTTCTTGCCTTTGAGAGTCAATTTTATCCATTTGGAGTAATACTTTCAATTCTAGTCCCATTTATTGCGTCAATTTCATAAATCCATTCTTTAAATCCGTCATTGCCTACTTGTTTCTTGATTATGACTTCCCAGAATAATTGATCGTTTTTGACATAGCCAGTTCGTAAAGGCACAGCAAACGGCTTAGACAACATTGTCGTATCATCAAGTACAAGTGCTACGTGATTGCTAAACTTAGCTTGTAATAATTTAGCCTCAATAGTATAGTTCTCAAGTTCTTCTGGTGACCATTGGCCAAACTTGATCGCAAGAGCAATAGCTTGTTGTTTCGAAATCACGTGAACGTTTGTAAAATAATTATGGCTAATTAGTATCGCACTTATTCCACCTATTGAAAAAAGAACAATGGTTATAGCTGTTGTAATTCTCACATGATCTTCTTTGTTTTAAAGTTCTAAAGTTTTACGACAAACAGCATACTTTTACGAGTAAACTAGGGGATTCTATTTTTACTCTGTCAAAGAAGCTCTTATCGGGGTAACATAGTGGCAAAAAAGGTGGCTATTCAGAGGATCAAGTCGATTTTCTAATATTAACAACTACATTACCAGTTGCGTAATCTCATATACGATTACGAAGTTGATCGCATATAATGTCAGGCATGAACAGACTCCGTGTT